>JBJFAP010000032.1:0-3754 GCA_051887975.1 Alphaproteobacteria bacterium
ATAGTAAATTCCATATCTTGCATATCTTTATAATGTGCTTCCAATTTAGCACGGATATCAGACAATTGTTTGAATAAGTCTGGGAATTCTTCTTCCATGCAAGGCAAATCAATACCACGACGTTCTTTCACCAACTTTGTCATCGGTTGCGGTGTACGAATACCGGCAACAACGTCTTCACCTTGTGCATTCTTCAAATATTCACCATAGAAGTAATTTTCACCTGTCGCCGGGTCGCGAGAGAAGCAAACACCTGTTGCAGAGTTATCACCACTGTTTCCGAATACCATTGTTTGAACGTTAACGGCTGTACCCCAATCACCAGGAATGTTGTTGAGTTTACGATAGTAAATAGCACGTTCTACCATCCAAGAACCGAACACAGCACCGATACCGCCCCATAATTGAGCTTGCGGATCTTGTGGTAATGGTTTTCCTTCTTCTTCACAAATTTTCTTGTATTGAGCAATGACATCTTTTAATTGATCAACTGTCATTTCGTTATCAAATTTGTATCCGTTGTCTTCACGAACTTTATCCAAAACGTGTTCGAATTTATGGCTGTCAACACCCATCACAACGTCTGCATACATTTGAATGAAACGACGATAAGAGTCGTAAGCAAATTTTTCGTTTCCAGAAACGGCTGCTAATCCTTTAACCGTTTCATCATTTAAACCCAAGTTTAAAACTGTATCCATCATGCCAGGCATAGAAACTCTTGCACCGGAACGAACGGAAAACAACAATGGATTTGCGGCATCACCGAATTTTCTTCCCATTTTTGCTTCAATACCGGCCAAAGCTGTTTCTACTTGTTCTTTCAATTCTGCCGGATAAGTGTGGTTGTTTTCATAGTAATAAGTACAAACTTCTGTTGTAATTGTAAAACCCGGAGGAACAGGGCACCCGATACTTGCCATTTCTGCCAAGTTAGCACCTTTTCCACCCAATAAATTGCGCATGCTGGCATTACCTTCCGCAGCGCCATCTCCAAATGTATAAACCCATTTTGTCATGGATGTAATTTGTCCTTTCATTAAATTAAAACATCAAAAAGCACCCTTAAACCGATAAAAAGCTGAATTTAAGAACTACTTTTTCCTTAAAACGGATTATTTTTAACACGCTTTTTTTGTAATTGCAAGCGTTTTTATTAATATTTTGTTAAATACTTGTATCCATTAAAATAACAGGTTCAAAAGTTTGGGTTAACAGCTCGGCTTTATTTAAATCTGTTATATATATGGCATTTCTGTTTTCATAAGAGGTCGCATATAAAATTTTGTTTCCTTCAAATGCCAAAGCGGTGATGTATGCAGCGGCAAAAGAGCCTGTTTGTCCCAGAGTGGTTAAATCATATACTTCGATTCGTTTGCCATTGAAAGTCGCTAATCTTTTTTCATCTGAAGAAACATTAAAAAATTGTACATTTAAGGCAATATTTACAGGTGCGGCATCTCGTCTGTGCTTAATTAAGGTATTATCCGGATTTATATATAATACAGAATCATCAGATAAAAAACACGGTGCTTTGATTTTAGCATCTAACGCGATTTGTTTATGCCACTTTTTGATTTTCTTTTGGTATATACACAGTTCGCCTTGCGGACGGGGTTTAAGCAAATCCGCTTCAATTAAAGCGATTTTCTTTTGATTCGTATTTAAAGCCGGATAATAAAAATACCCAAAAAGTGAAGTGATTTTCTTTTCCGATTCGTCTGTAAATCCGAAAGGTGTTTCAAAAATATGTGTGTATTCACCATCAAAAGATATACCGGATAAAAATTTTTTATCTGCGGATAATGCTGAAAAGTAAGGAGTTTTCTTTATTTTAAACAAACGTCCATCTTTTGAAAGTGCGTATAAAATATCACCTTGCGTAATAAAAAAAAGACGATAAATCGATAAAATTGTAAAAGACATTTGCATTCCTTTTTATTTTATTCTATATTGATTACAAAAAAATGTATAGTCTTTTTTTCTAAGGAGAATAAAATGTCTGAAATGCAAGGAACTTTTGCGAATTTACAACGATATATGAATACCCAGATTATCGGTCAAAATAATTTGATAGATAAAATGCTGATTGCTTTGCTTTCAGACGGTCATTTGCTTGTTGAAGGAGCTCCCGGACTTGCCAAAACAAAAGCAATTAAGAAACTGGCGCAAGCAATCGAATGCGATTCGAATCGCATTCAATTTACACCGGATTTATTGCCGGCAGATATTACAGGAAGCGATATTTACAGACCTGAAACAGGGGTTTTCACATTCCAAAAAGGACCTGTCTTTCATAATTTTATTCTTGCAGATGAAATTAACCGTGCGCCGGCAAAAGTGCAATCCGCACTATTGGAAGCGATGGCTGAACGTCAAGTTACTGTTGGCGCAACAACTTATGTGTTGCCGGAATTGTTTTTGGTTATGGCAACGCAAAATCCGATTGAAAATGAAGGTACTTATCCGTTGCCTGAAGCACAGTTGGATCGTTTCTTGATGTATGTTAAAATCACTTATCCCGATGCTGCTGCCGAAAAGCAAATTTTGCGCATTGTTCGTGGTGAAGCTTTACAGGAAACACAACCAAGCTTTCCTAAAATCACTCAAAAGCAAGTTAAAGCAGCTCGTATGGAAGTACGCAATGTGCATTTATCTGATGAATTAGAACAATATATCGTACAATTTATTATGGCGACACGCCATCCGGAGCAATACGATTTGTCCTTGGCTTCTTTTGTCGAATATGGGGCAAGTCCGCGTGGTACGATTGCACTTGATTTATGTTCAAGAGCAAATGCTTGGTTAGCGGGCAGAGATCATGTCGAACCTCAAGATATATTGGCTGTTTTACACGACGTACTGCGTCATCGTGTATTGTTGACATATGAAGCGGAAGCAAAAGGAATTACGCCCGATGGATTTATTGATTTGTTGTTAAAGAAAGTTCCGTTGCCTTAAGGGGATGTAATGCCTGCTGATAATGAAAATTCTGCTGTTTTTGCTTCTTTGGAAAGTTTGATACAGGATAAATATCAAGCTTATCGATTGGACTATGCAACTGGCAAAAAAACTTCAAAAATGCATCATGGGGATATGCACTCTATTTTTAAAGGGCGCGGTATGGAATTTGATGAAGTACGTCAATATCAAAATGGTGATGATGCAAGATTGGTGGATTGGCGCCTTACAGCAAAACTGGGTAAGGTTTATACAAAAGTTTTTACCGAAGAACGCGACAGAAAAATTTGGTTTTTAATGGATATGCGTTCCGGTATGAAATTTGGGACAAAACAAGCTTTTAAATCCGTCATTGCAGCTCATGTGATGGCGATGATTGCATGGTTCTTTTGGGAAAAGGCAAGTAAAATCGGTGGAATAGTTTTAACCGAAAAAGGAATGAAGGAATTTAAACCTTCTCATTTAAGAAGTAAAGTAATGCGTTTTTTCGGTTCGGTCAGCCAAAATACAAAGCAAGAAAATTTTTTTGAGAATATGAATCAAAATACGTTGGCGCAAGCGTGTGTGAAACTGCGCCATATTTGCCGTAACGGAAATGTGATATTTATTATCAGTGATTTTTTTGATGTAGATGATGAAGCTTTTAAATGTATTGCTTCATTGGCGCGAACAAACGAGGTTGTTTTTATCAATATTTATGATGTCTTGGAAGGACGTTGTCCTACACCGAATGTGTATTTGGTGTCCGATGGACATAATCATGTTGTTTTAGCTACAAGACAAAAAGACATTC
>JBJFAP010000033.1:0-3733 GCA_051887975.1 Alphaproteobacteria bacterium
AACCCAATGAGGAAGAACGGCAGTTCGCACCGAATTGTCGGTTGGAATTGTAATACGGATGTGGATTCTCGGGTCAAGCCCGAGAATGACACCCCCCTTTCTGTCATTCTGAACCCTTTATGGGTGAAAAATCCATTTTATACAATGCGGCGTGAATTCTCGGGTCAAGCCCGAGAATGACACCCCCTTTTTGTCATACTCGCACTTGTTGCGAGTATCCATACGGATTGGATCTTCGGATCAAGTCCGAAGATGACATAATAAAAAAACAGCCCGAAGATGACGTAATAAAACAGCTTAAAAATGACACAAAAAAATGTCATCAACACAAGCTGACGACATTCCTTTGATTTTTTATAAAAATCGTAAGCAAAAAGCTTTTATTAATATCCTAAACGAGAACGTTCACGCCAATATATACGCATTTTCTCATCATTCGAAAGACCTCTTCCGGGATGATACGGTTTAATAACAGGTCTATGACCGCCATGCGGGTGATGTCCTTTACCGGCACCCACAATATCCGCAACACCGGATAAAACATCTCCAACACCAGATGCTGCCGCACCAATACCGAATCCGTCAACTGATTGCGCTTGAACGCGTGTACCGTTTGCATCCTGTACCATTCCATAAGAAGCACAACCTGTTGCACTTAAACCAACAGCAGCTGTAAGCACAGCCAAGCCCACTCTTGGATTTTTTACCAATTCATAAATGTCTCTTGCTTTCATTTTCTTTCTCCTTGTGTGTTTAAAACTAAAGCCAAGTTGAGAACCTCCCTCTCCCTGTCTTACATTATGCATTTATCATAACATATTTTTTATAAATTGTCAACAAAAAAATACGTTTTTAGAATATAGGATTGTCCATTGTTTTATAGATTTTTAATTTTTTATTTTAAAAAAGTGTACAAAAAAAACACCCCGAGTCGATTCGGAGTTTATTTTTTCTTTTTCCCGTCATTTTGAGGGAGTGAAATGACCAAAGAATCCATTTTATACAATGCCGATGTGGATTCTTCGCTTCGCTCAGAATGACAATTGGCTTTTCTTGGATTCTTCGGGGCTAACGCCCACTCAGAATGACGCCCCCTTTTTTCTGTCATTCTGAACCCTTTATGGGTGACAAATCCATAAATGCTCTGGAATGTGGATTCTTCGCCTACGGCTCAGAATGACGATTGGCTTTTCTTGGATTCTTCGCTGTCGCTCAGAATGACAAAGAAAAAAATCAGTATGACACCTGTTTCCCGTTATTGACAAATGCTATTGTATAAATCTGTCCATGTAGGATTAGTCGCGTTAATTAAATCCAATTTTTTCTGCCTGTTTTGTCCTTTTAATTGTTTTTCTCTTTCAATAGCAGTTTCTATTTCATCAAAGACTTCAAAATAAACAAGCAATGTTAAATTATATTTTTTTGAAAAGCCATCAACAACATGATTTTTATGTTCCCAAATGCGACGAACTAAATCAGACGTAACACCTATATAAAGAGTTCCGTTCTTTTTATTTGTCAAAATGTAAGTATAACCTTTTTTCATACTATAATATTAACATTCTTTATTGAAAGGGCAAGTGGATTCTTCGGGGCTAAAGCCCACTCAGAATGACGATTCACCCTCTTTTGTCATTCTGAGGGAATGGAATGACCGAAGAATCCATGCCTTACTGTCATTCTGAACCCTTTATGGGTGAAGAATCCATTTTATACAATGCCGATGTGGATTCTTCGCCTACGGCTCAGAATGACAATTGGCTTTTCTTGGATTCTTCGGGGCTAACGCCCACTCAGAATGACGCCCCCCCCTTTTTTGTCATACTCGCACTTGTTGCGAGTATCCATACGGATTGGATCTTCGGATCAAGTCCAAAGATATGGCAATTTGAAAACGTGCCTGTGGCACGAATTTCAAATTGAGACACAATGAAACCCAATGAGGAAGAACGGCAGTTCGCACCGAATTGTCGGTTGGAATTGTAATATTGATATGGATTCTCGGGTCAAGTCCGAAGATGACATAATAAAAAATCAGCCCGAAGATGACATAACAAAAACTCCCCATACAAAAAAAGAAAGGGCGGCGAACCGTCCTTCCTTTTCCTTATGAAAACAAGCTTAATAAATATCTATTGCATCGTTGAGTTAACGTCACCAAGACCAGTGCCTCGAGCGACCTCAATACCCGCACCACCATCAGATGTTTCTGTCACATAATCGATGATGTATCCGGCGATTGCAACAATACCCAAACCGATACATAAAGCAGCAAACCAATTCCAACGGATTTTCCCGAAGATGGCAAAGAATGCCAAAGCAATCAAACCGAAACCACCAATGATGAAAATCATTTTACGTGAATATTGGAAAGCTGTTGTTACTTTTCCAATAGCAATGCCCCACGCATTACCGTCAGCCCAAGCATCGCCTGCCCATAACATGACTCCGGCGACTACCGCCATTGCCAACATAGTAAATAATTTGTTCATAATAACCTCCTATTGTTTAAACTGAACCAACTTTACCACTGTAACAGGTATATTCTAACATATAAATTCGCACTTGACAACACTTTTTTTCATATTTTTGTAAAAAAGTTTTATCTGCCAAATGTGGATTGGATCTTCGGAACAAGCCCGAGAATATGGCAATTTGAAAACGTGCCTGTAGCACGAATTTCAAATTGAGACACAATGAAACCCAATGAGGAAGAACGGCAGTTCGCACCGAATTGTCGGTTGGAATTGTGATATTGATATGGATCTTCGGAACAAGCCCGAAGATGACTTTCTTTTTTTGTTATTTCGTGGATTCTTCGCTTCGCTCAGAATGACGATTGGATTTTCTGGATTCTGCGGGGCTAACGCCCAGTCAAAATGACATGCTTTTACTTACCCTACGACATCATCACTTTGTAAATTTCCAAAGTACGTGTAAGCACCGTCATAGTACAAATCAACCGTTCCTGTCGGACCATGGCGTTGCTTTGAAATGATTGCTTCGCCTCTTTTTGCCAAATCCAGTTTTTTCTGTTCCCATTCTTTCATTCTGTTCTGGAAAGCTTCTTTAGATTCTTTTTCGCGCTGTTGTGGTTGGTCGTTTTCCAAATAATACGATTCCCGATACACAAACATCACAATATCCGCATCTTGTTCAATAGAACCCGATTCACGCAAATCCGACAATTGCGGGCGCTTATTATCACGTTGTTCGACCAAACGGCTTAATTGAGAAAGCACCAACACCGGCACATTCAGTTCCTTTGCCATAATTTTAAGTGCGCGCGTCATTTCCGACAAAGCCTGTACACGATTTTCCGCGCGACCGGATTCTTGAATCAACTGTAAATAATCGATAACAATCAAACCCAAGCCTTTGCTTTTGTCGCGTTTCATTCGACGAGCCCGGTTTTTAATTGCCGTAACGGTTATACCTGCCGTTTCATCCACAAGCAAAGGCAATTCGTTAAGTTCATTCATCGATTCGGCCATTTTATCAAACTCCGGTTGCGTCAATTTTCCGGAACGAAGCTTCTGCCCTTCAATTCTGGCATAATTAGACATAACACGTCCGGCCAACTGTTCCGCAGACATTTCAAGTGAAAAGAACGCAACACTCTTTTTTTCCGGATTTTTTTTATTTTCTTCTTTAAATTTTTCCGCAACATTAACCGCCATACATAAGGCAAGAGCCGTTTTACCCATAGCCGGTCGCCCTGCCAAAATAATCA
>JBJFAP010000034.1:0-3692 GCA_051887975.1 Alphaproteobacteria bacterium
AGTTCATCACACACAAAGCCCTCTCACCACAGAAGCCACTGCTTATGTGGGAGAAAATGAGTGTGAAGAGGCAAACGAGAACAAATCTCACAACAAATAAAAGATTTTATTCGGCGAGAACCGATGGTTGTTATTGTTGAATTTGTAGAATAGAGACGACTACTCTACTAATAGCAAATATAGGTAAAAACAGGGTAAAAAGCAAGAGCGACTGTGATAACCCATGTAAAAAAGTCACCACAATCGCTCTGATATTCAACTTATTAAGACTATTATATAAACTAAAGGAATTGCACGATTCACTAATCGCCACCATCTTCGTCCACAACCTCTTCGGTCACTTCTTCGGTTACCTCTTCTGTAACCTCCTCTTCTACTTCCTCGTCAGCTTGTTCTTCTTCATCACTGCCGTCACGTTCGGCTTCGGCATTGTTAGAGTTATCCGAGGAATCGGAGGTAGAATCCTCGCCATCAAAGATGGCATAGGGGTCGTCTGGTATATTGTCGAGACCAAAGTTGGCATCGAAGTTGGCCTTATATATGTCTGGAGCCAACATATATTGCTTTCAATAAAATCCAACGTTTGACGATAATTTGATTTTAAAAATTCGTATCGAATAGCACGCTTATCATAACCTTTATCCAACAAATCACGAACTGTGTAAAAATTATGCTTACTCTTTGACATTTTTTCGCCATTGACCATCAAATGCGCATTATGCACGAAAAAATTTGCAAACAAGCAACCATAAGCACATTCGGATTGAGCAATTTCATTTGTGTGATGCGGAAAAATTAAATCTACACCACCGGTATGAATGTCAAACGGTTGTCCCAAATACTTATGGCTCATGGTAGAGCATTCGATATGCCATCCGGGGCGACCTTTTCCAATACGCGTATCCCAAAAAACATCTCCGTCATTTTCATTCCACGCCTTCCACAATGCAAAATCTTGAGCATCTTCTTTTTCATACTCATCTGCCAATCTGCCGTCAGCATTTGCGCGCAACTTTGAAGCATCAATATTTGCCATTTTGCCATAATCCGAAAATGTCGAAATCTTAAAGAAAATATCTCCTGTCGGCGCTTTATACGCACACCCTTTTTGCATTAAAATTTCAATTGTATCAACCATTGCGTCAATTTCGTCTGTCGCCCTGATAATCATATCGGGCTTTTGAATATTAAGCGTTTCCCAATCTTTGAAAAATTCATTCATATAAAAAGTCGTGTACTCTCGCAAACTTTTTCCTGCTTCTCGCGAAGAACGAATAGTTTTATCATCAACGTCTGTAATATTCATTGCAAATTTTACATCAAATCCTTTATATTTTAAATAACGTCTGAGTAAATCATAAAAAACGAAAGCACGCAAGTTCCCAATATGCGCATAATTATAAACAGTCGGTCCGCACCCATACATACGAACAGTGTTTGAACCGTCTATTGTTTTAAAATCTTCTAATTGATGTGTTCTTGAATTAAATAATTTAAGCATAGTTTTATCCTTTTTTAAGTTGTTAGAATTAAAATAACTGATTTTTTGAAAAATAGCAATAATTATTTGTCCCGACAGGGACAGCTTTCACAGTATTCAAATTCAGGCGCAACACGAATATTATTCCATGCCAACGTAAAATGTAAGTGAGGACCGGTCGATCTGCCCGTTGAACCGGACAAACCGATAATATCCCCTTGTTTTACAATATCACCGACTTTTGCTTTTACTTCTGAAAGATGTGAATAACCGGTTATAATTCCATGCCCATGTTCGATTAAAACCGTACCGCCGGTATAAAACAAGTCATTTTCCGCCAAAACAACAACACCATCAGCCGATGCTTTGACAGGCGTTCCAAGCGGACAGGCCATATCAACACCGCTGTGGTGCCTATGCTTGACGCCATTATAGATACGTTGCCAACCAAACGGAGTTGAAATACGCGTTTCTTGAACAGGCTTTAAAAAACACTTTGGAAAGCCGTTTTTGACCGGTCTTTGAACGCGGGCATTATCCAAAATTTTTTGTTCTTTTTCAATGCGTACAGTATCTTTCTTTTCCGGATTTACAGTTCGTTTAGGAACACCGTTTACCACATCTGTTTCCCATTTTCTGGGCTTTACTTTAAACGTTAAATGCCCATCCTTTGAAAACCAACCCTTTTTAACAGTGATATTGATTGTTTCAGGAGTATTACGCCCCAATGCAAAAACATATTCACCGTTGTAAACCGGCACTTTTAAGTCTTCATAAAAAATCTCCTCATCAGATTCTGCCGTACCGTAAACCAACATTCCCTGCGTTAAATTTTCAGGAATTGTAAAGGCAAAAGCTTGAAATGAAAACAGCAACAAAAAAACAAACGCTATCATTTTTGTTTCCATTCCTTTATTTCTTTTGATTATTGAGTATTTTTACGTTATTATCAAACAAATTCCATTGTTCCTCTGTTTTTGTTGTTTTTTTGTGAATATTGTTTGTGAAAACCTTTACAGTGCCATCTGCAAAAGAAAGATTCATAAGAACGGCTTTTTTTGCCTTTTGGGCTGAAGAAATCAACTTGCCGTCTTCGGTTGTCGCCAGAGCAAATCCTTTTTGAAGTGTCTTTTCATAGCTGCCGGCTTCCAACAAACGCCCAGCCATCGTCAATCTGTCCGAAAAACGCAATAAAATATTCCGCATTGCCGCATTCAAGCGTTCCATTCTGTCATCCAATTTTTGAACAGACATTTCAATTATTTCTTTTAAATTCGGAATCCCTCGGGAAAGGCTGTCCAATTTTAATTTTTTTTCATCAACCAAACGCAACAATCCTGTATTCAATCTGTTTTGTAATTCATTTAATTGTGTTTTTAATTCAATTCGAACGGGAACGGCTTTTTCTGCCGCACCGGTTGGTGTCGGAGCGCGTAAATCCGCCGCATAATCAATCAACATAGTATCCGTTTCATGTCCAACCGCCGAAATAATGGGAATATCAGATTCAGCCACAGCACGAACAACAATTTCTTCCGAAAAAGCAAGTAAATCTTCCAAAGAACCGCCACCACGCGCAACAATTAAAACATCAGGACGAGGAATAAATCCGGATGAAGTCTGTAATCCTTCGTTGGGAATGGCGTTAAAACCACGAATAGCCGCAGCCACTTGTTCGGCAGCCCCCTCACCTTGTACCAATGTCGGCCATAAATAAACAGGGCGCGGAAAACGGTCATTTAATCTGTGCATAATATCACGAATGACTGCACCGGTTGGGGAAGAAATAACACCGATATTATTCGGCAGAAAAGGAATAGCTTTTTTACGCGATTGGTCAAATAATCCTTCTGTGGCTAACTTTTTCTTGCGTTCTTCAAGCATTTTTAAAATCGCCCCGACACCGGCAATTTGCGCAGAAGACACAATCATTTGATAATTCGAACGCCCTGCATAAGTGGTGAGTTTGCCTCGTGCAATAATTTCCATACCATCTTGAATAGCTTGATTGGTCGCACTGTCCGACCCCCGCCAGCATATTGCATTTAAAACAGAATCCTTATCTTTCAAGGAAAAATAAATGTGCCCTGAAGAAGCGCGTTTTGTTCCGGAAACTTCGCCTTGAACCAAAACATCTGAAAAAGCCCCTTCTACAACATTTTTTAAAAGGTCAGATATATCAGATACGGAAAAAATCGGTTGTTCCGCCATT
>JBJFAP010000035.1:0-3660 GCA_051887975.1 Alphaproteobacteria bacterium
AAATGCCGGTAAATTTAACAAATGAAAAAGACTTGAATGCGTATTTGACGGACTTGGTGTACCAAGGGGAAGAAGAGCCGTCTGTATATAAGGACGGGAATTTTAAAAGCATCGATTATGTCAGACAAAATAAAGACGGGATAGTAAAGGGGATGCTGAATCAGTATGTAAAGCATCGGTTGCGTTCGTTTTTGACGGACAAAGAAGAACCGTTTTTGGAAGAAGTGGAAACAAGTGAAGAATTGCCAGTATGGGCTCAAAGGGCATTGAAAGAGGGTAAGAAAGTACACAGATTTGACGCGCAAAAAATGATATCTGGGTTAAGGGAAGACATAACAACGATACGAGATTTTTTGTATTCGGCGGCAGAAAGTTATGTGGATAAAGCGTTGGCGACAGCGGAGGATACGAAACAGAATCCGAAATTACGGATGGATTATTTAAAAACAAGCAATGAATACGATACATTTGAAAAGACGTTGTTGGCGGCAAAGACATGGCACGAGATAATGGCAAAACGAGCCGAGCAGTTGGCAAAAGATAAAGAATTGTTTGAAAAATCGTTGACAGGGACAAAGTTTGTGATGGATTTGCCGGACGGGATGGCAGCATATAAATTGACGACATCGGAAGCGTTGGATTTTGAATCGGAATATATGGGGCATTGTGTCGGCAAGGGTGCATATGATGAAGGTGTCAAAAGCGGGAAGATAGAAATATATTCAATACGGGATAAGAACGGAGAACCGCATGCAACGTTTGAAATAAGGGAACAAGAGGTTTATCAGTGCAAAGGCAAAGGAAATAAAGCCCCTGTTGAAAGGTATCGACCGGCGATACAGGAATTTGTGAAACAAAAAGGATTTGATATTCAGGGCGATACGGCAAATGTGGGATTGATACATCAAGATGGGAAGTATTACGATATGTATCATTTGCCGAAAGGATTTGTGATTAAAGGGGATTTGGATTTTTCGGAGCAAGATATTACCCAATTGCCGGATTTATCGGGTGTGATTGTGGAGGGCGATTTTTTGTGTTACAAAACAAAAATCACGTCATTAGAGGGCGCACCTCAAGAAGTGGGCGGATGGTTCGATTGTTCCGATACGCAAATCACATCCTTACAGGGTGGACCACAGAAAGTGGGTGGGGATTTTTATTGTTCCTATACGCAAATCACATCCTTACAGGGTGCACCACAACAAGTGGGTGGGGATTTTGAATGTGCCGGTACGCAAATTACATCCTTACAGGGTGGACCACAGAAAGTGGGTGGATATTTTAATTGTTCCGATACGCAAATCACATCCTTACAGGGCGCACCGCAGAAAGTGGGCGGGGATTTTAATTGTCTCGATACGCAAATCACATCTTTAGAGGGTGCACCGCAACAAGTAGGCGGGAGTTTTAATTGTCGCAATACGCAAATCACATCCTTACAGGGCGCACCGCAACAAGTGGGTGGATATTTTAATTGTTCCGATACTCAAATCACATCCTTACAGGGTGCACCACAAAAAGTGGCTGGGGATTTTAGTTGTTCCAATACTCAAATCACATCCTTACAGGGCGCACCACAAAAAGTGGGAGGGAGTTTTTATTGTTCCTATACGCAAATCACATCATTACAAGGTGCACCGCAGGAAGTGGCTGGGGATTTTTATTGTTTCTATACGCAAATCACATCCTTACAGGGCGCACCACAACAAGTGGGCGGAAATTTTAATTGTTCCGATACTCAAATCACATCCTTAGAGGGTGGACCACAACAAGTGGGTGGAAGGTTTGATTGTGCCTATACGCAAATCACATCATTACAAGGCGCACCACAACAAGTGGGCAGAAAGTTTAATTGTGCCTTTACGCCAATTAAAGATATTGATGCAGAATTGAAAAAATGGAAAAGCGGTGCTTACAATGAACCGTCGGTGGGTAAAAAACTTTCATCAAAAGCATTACAAGCATTAAGAAATAAAAGGAATTCAAAATAAGAAAAGCAATTATTTTCAAAACATATGTAAAGGAGTAAAAAATGACAAAATTGATGGAAAATAAACGCGGATTGATCATGGGAGTTGCTAATGATCATTCAATCGCTTGGGGAATTGCAAAAGCTTTGGCTGATCAAGGGGCAGAGCTTTGTTTAACGTATCAAGGAGAAGCTTTGAAAAAACGTGTCGAACCGTTGGCTCAATCCGTTAACGCTTCTTTGGTATTGCCTTGCGATGTTCAAGATGACGATTGTATGAATACTTTATTTTCCGTTTTAAAACAAGAATGGGGCAAGTTGGATTTTGTTGTTCATGCAATTGCATTTTCAGATAAAGAAGAATTACAAGGACGTTATGCAGATACTTCACGTGAAAATTTCAAAAAATCTATGGATATTTCCGTTTATTCTTTTACACAAACGTGTAAATTGGCCTCTGCTTTGATGACAGACGGTGGTTCTTGTCTGACAATGTCATATTTAGGGGCTGAAAAATACATTCCGAATTACAATGTGATGGGGGTTGCAAAGGCAGCATTGGAAGCGTCTGTCCGCTATTTGGCGTTTGATTTAGGCACACAAAATATTCGTGTGAATGCCATTTCAGCAGGACCTATTCGCACGTTGGCAGCATCTGGTATCGGTGGTTTCCGCAGTATGCTTGATTGGAATGCTGTTAACTCTGCTATGCATCAGAACGTGTCGATTGATGATATCGGACAAAGTGCTTTGTATTTATTGTCTGATATGTCAAAAAATGTAACGGGTGAAGTTATTCACGTTGATGCCGGTGCAAATAAACAAGGTATGATTAACTTAAGTCAAAAAGAAGAATTAAAAGCTTTATTGGAAAGTTTTTAATTATATTTTTTATCTTCTACTTTTACGATTTCGTTGTGGTAATGTTCCGCAATGTGTTTGATGTGATGCCAAAAACCGTTTTGCCATGCAATGAGTGATCCCCACAACGCGCCGGCGGACAGAATGATAGTTAAAATATCTTCTATCATATCGATTTTGTCTTTAAAAGACAGTTCTGCAAAGTTTTTACGAAGGCTCATATTTTTTCCTTTTTATTCATAAATAGGAAAGAAATAAAAAAATGCAAGGTATGTCTTGCCTTATTGATATGAAATATCTATAAAATCAGAAAGGAGAAACATTATGAACAAGTCTTTTTTAAAGAGTTTGGAAAAACGCCGATCAATTTATACGCTAGGTAAAAATATCAAAGTTGATGATTTTAAAATTGAACAACTTTTAATGGATGCTTTGAAAGTAGCTCCTTCTGCTTTTAACAGCCAATCCGCCCGATTGATTTTATTGCTTGGTGTTCAACATCATATTTTGTGGCAAAAAACATTAGATATTTTAAAGCAAATAGTGCCAAAAGAACGTCAAAGAAGTATAGAAGATAAAATAAAAAGTTTTGCTGATGCATATGGAACTGTGTTGTTTTTCGAAGATGAAAAAATTATAAAAGAGTTAAAAAAGCAATACCCGACCTATCACGATAAATTTGATATATGGGCAGAGCAGGGAAATGCTATATTGCAATATATTGTTTGGTGTTTACTTGCAAATGAAAATATCGGAGCCAGTTTACAACACTATAATCCTTTGATTGATGCAATGGTACATAATGAATGGCATACAGATAAATCTTG
>JBJFAP010000036.1:0-3650 GCA_051887975.1 Alphaproteobacteria bacterium
CGGAAATATTTTTAATAATAATGGTATTTGTAATTATAATTGTCCGGCAGGACAGTTTGTTGCCTCAAATGAGGGTGTAGGACAATGGCGGTGTGCTAATTGTCCGGCAATAGGAAGTCATCTTCGTCCCTTCTCAACAACACAACAATGCCATTCTTGCGGAAGCAATTATTATGCAAATTCAACAGGAGAGCGGTGTGCTGAATGTACAAATACCTTTTTGACAAGCGTTCCTAAATCGGAATGCGACAGATGTCCTAATCGTTATTTTGATGAGGTAGCACAAAAATGTTATCTCTGTCCCACAGGACAAAAGGCCTCCGATGATGGATTGAGTTGTATTGATTTGTAATTTTTTAAAAAATTTTGCTTGATTTTTATTTTTTTATGTGTATAGTAGTTGCTATCGACCGTGGATGGGTGGCAGAGTGGTCGATTGCGGCGGTCTTGAAAACCGTTGAGGGGCGACCCTCCGGGAGTTCGAATCTCTCCCCATCCGCCATTATAAACGCCTCTGATTATCGGGGCGTTTTTTTATTAGGAATGATTATGACAACAAAAACAAACGTTATGCGCATTTTGCAAGCGGCAAAGATTGACTTTACAACGTATGAATATGATCCGGCAAAAGGAATCGATGCAAAATCTGTTGCTTCTTCTGTGGGCAAACCTGAAGAACAAGTCTTTAAAACATTAGTCACACAATCGCCTACGCAACAACATTCTTTTGAACATTTTGTTTTTGTTATTCCGTCAAATCAAGAATTAGACTTAAAAAAAGCAGCATTAGCCGCAAAAGTCAAAAGTTTGGAAATGCTGCCTTTAAAAAAATTGCAACCTTTGACGGGATATGTACACGGAGGATGTTCGCCTGTCGGTATGAAAAAAGCGTTTCCGACATTTATTGATGAAACCGCCTTGCTTTTTGATTCATTTTGTGTCAGTGGTGGAAAAATCGGTTTAACATTACAAATGAACGCGCAACAGCTTGCATTATTGATAAACGCAACATTTGCTGATTTAACAATCAATTGATTCTTATTGACTTTATTCATTCAGCCAGTATAATATTGTAGAAAAGGATAAAAAAATGACGGAACAAGCAAAACAAAACAACGGCATTGGCATAGGAAGTTTAATAACTCTTGTCGTAATTTGTATCGGCATTTATATATGGGTTGTTTCTGCTTTTCCGCAAAGTATTGTTTGTAAAGAAGATGCTTCCCCCACAATGTGCGAATGTATTCGTTATCGAATCAGCAAAAACGTTCCGTTCTTGGAAAAGCTTAAAATATTGATTATGGGCGCATCTGCTGAAGAGCTTAATTCGTACCTTGATGTAAAGGAAGCTTTAATTTGCGCTGTATCCGAAATCGGGAAATAAAAATAAACAAATAAAAAAACACTTGCATTGATAAAAAGAATCGTTTATAATGTCTTTTGTTTTGGGTGATTAGCTCAGTTGGTAGAGCAGCTGACTCTTAATCAGCGGGCCCAGAGTTCGAGTCTCTGATCACCCACCAATTAAAACAGCCACCATCAAATCGGTGGCTTTTTCTTTTGTTTTCAAGTGTTTGAGTGAGTTCGATAAGAATAATTTTAAACTAAGTATTACCGAAATCTTAAAGTAAAATTGAGCATCATAAGTATAAGAAAATGACGAAGATGGTCTTTGAGCAAAAGCTTTGCCAATAAATTTTAACCGTTTTGTTTTGTGTGTTTGGCGGCTAATCGTTTTCTTGCGTTTTTTATAATCTTATCCCATAAGACACAACCTTTTTCTTTTGCCTGTTCAAACAAACTTTTATTTTTTTCATCTTCTCCGCTAACAAGGTCTTTGACGGGCGGCAGGGGTTTGCCTTCAATAGAGTTTTTGACGCCCTCGGCAAGGGCGTTGCCAAAAAAAAGACTTAAGGTTTTGCCAGCATTTGTTAATTTGTCTTGTTCTATACCCATTAAAAAATAATGATCCTTGTCGGAAGCAAATCCATCATCAACGTAATCATTTATTTTTGATGCAATAAAAACTTCACCTTGTTTTTCGGGAAAATAGGCAATATCAAATTCACTGCGAAGAGGAAAAATCTCTTTTTTAAAATTATTTTCAATCCTTAAGCTATCGTCTTCCGGAGAAACAAACGAAATCATGGTAGATTTTGAAATACCTAAAGGTGTATCCGGAGCAAAAGCTACACATAATAATTCTTTTTGAATTTTGGCGCGTTCTTCCGCAGAAAAACCAACTTCGGCCATTTTCTTTTGCAATAGCTCTTCTGTTTTTAAAAATACATAAGCACCATGACAATGGGCGCAAACGGTTAAATTTCTGATTCTTCTGCACGCTTCATTAACGGGCAATTTATTTCCGTTTCTATCGGTGATTCTGGATAAAAAAGCTTTATCAAAAAGTTCTTTTACATAATTTGGATTGTGTGCATCTTTAGGAAAAGGACGATTAGCAGCTTTAAATCCATCTTCGTTTATCATATAGTATTCAGTTTCGGAAGGATAAAAAAATCTGTGTCCATTTCTGGAAACATGATATTTACCAAAAAGAGCTTGTCGTTCAAAAGTATCGTGATGTTTAAAATCGTAGGTGATTGAATATATTCCGACATTTATGCCTCGTTCTTTTAGAAATTTTTCTATCTCGGACATATAACCGTTTGCAGCACGATTGGTCGTGCTGGAATTACCCCCTAAAACCAATACGGCAGGTTTATCAAAAGGAATAGTATCCACCAACTGAAAGCCATATTCGTTTTCAGGTGTTTTTTCAACGCGCTGACAAAGCTGCATATGAGACAGCCCGTCTGTATCATTTTTTTGAGCATTTTGAATTGTTTCTTTCAGCATATTTCCTCCACTATAATATTTTCATCGCATTATATTTTATTATACCATGTTTGCTACGAATATGCAATTTTTTTATGCATCAGTTAAACCATAATCCGTTTTTTCGTATTCCTGACATTATATGTGGTGCGTTATCATCAGCTAAATACATCGATGGTGATTTCAAATATGATAAAGAAAAGCATAAAGAACTTTTTTTAAGTCTGATATCAAACAATCCTAAATTGGTAGTATTAAGAGCCTCAAATCTGACATTTTATTTGTTCGAAAATGGCATACACTCACCCACCAATTAAAACAGCCATCATTTCTCCGGTGGCTGTTTTGTTTGTTTCCAAGGCGTTGTGCGAATTCGAAGATGACATTTTTCATCAATTTAAACAATCCTCAATCAAACGGTTGTTATTACGTTTTTCCATTTTTTCAACAACGAATCATGGCTGGCGAAATTTTGCTTCTGCCTGCCATATCAATCAGTTCTTTTTCATTTGCCCATTTCAAAAAATTCGCTTCCTTTCTGATAACAAAATTTTCTTAATTTTTTATACAAAAAGTCATTGACTTGCGGTCAAACCTATACTATTTAATGCTTTAAGAAATAATACTCATCGCACCAATTTTAATTATAAAATGAAAAGAAACAAAAATGAAAAAAAACATCAAAAAAGAATATATTATTGAATTACAAAAGATATATCTGCCTGGCAAGCAATTTTATCTTCAACTAGAATTTCACCTTTGGCAAATCCAAATGGTCCTTTCATTCCTGTTAATTTTACATGAATTTTAAGGAC
>JBJFAP010000037.1:0-3649 GCA_051887975.1 Alphaproteobacteria bacterium
CGTCATAAAGTACCATACGGTGCAACGTTGTTGGTTGAAAACGGTGCTCAAGTTGCAAAAGGAACTCGCTTAGCAGAATGGGATCCGTACACAATGCCGATTATTGCGGATAAAGCCGGTGCTATTAAGTTTGATGACATGGTTTTAGGCGAAACGGTACGTGAAGTTGTCGATGAAACAACCGGTTTAACTTCTCGTGTGATTATGGATTGGCGTCAGAATGCAAAAGGTGGCGAACGTAAACCGAACATTGTTTTGGTTGACAACGACGGTAAGCCGTTGACATTCTCGAACGATGCTGAAGCACGTTATTATTTGCCTGTTGATGCTGTTATTTCTGTTGAGGAAGGCGCAAAAGTGGGTAAAGGCGATGTGTTGGCTCGTACACCGCGTGAAACAGGAAAAACAAAAGATATTACAGGTGGTTTGCCACGTGTTGCCGAATTGTTCGAAGCACGCCGTCCAAAAGATGCGGCAATTATTTGCGAAACAGACGGACGTGTTGAATTTGGTAAGGATTACAAGGCAAAACATCGTATTTTCGTTGTTCAAGATGATGATACAAAGGTTGAATATATCATTCCAAAAGATCGTCATATTGCCGTTCACGAAGGCGAAGTCATTGCGAAAGGCGATGTCATTGTTGACGGAAACTTGGATCCGCATGATATTTTGCGCGTGTTGGGCGTGGAAGCTTTGGCGCATTACTTGATTAAGGAAATTCAAGCTGTTTACCGTTTACAAGGTGTTCGTATCAATGATAAACATATTGAAGTGATTGTTCGTCAAATGATGCAAAAACTTGAAGTTACGGATGCCGGCGATACGACATTGCTTGTCGGTGAACAAGTTGATGCTGAAACGTTGGAATTGGAAAACAAAAAAGCGTTGGCTAATGATGGCAGAGAAGCAAAGGCAAGACCTGTATTATTGGGTATTACAAAAGCCAGCTTGCAGACGAAGTCATTTATTTCAGCCGCGTCCTTCCAAGAAACAACGCGTGTGTTGACAGAAGCCGCTGTCGAAGGAAAAACAGACCACTTGACCGGTTTGAAAGAAAACGTGATTGTCGGTCGTTTAATTCCTGCCGGAACGGGGTCAATGCTCAATCACAAGCGCGAGTTGGCTGCCGAACGTGATAAGGCAATCGAAGCTGAAGAAACTGCGGCATTGCCTGCGGTAGACGCAAAATAAATAAATGATAGAAACTTAAAAACGCCTCTTTAAAAGGGGCGTTTTTTTTGGGATCTAATAACATAAAGCGCAGTTTGGGTTGTGACGGAGGTAGCGGGCCTCGTTGGCGCTTATATTACCAGTACCAGTCACGCCATACGCGTAAGTAGAGCCTAACGGGGTTGCAGTCCACGAATAAGAGAAAGATGATTCTCCGTTTGCAAAATTCGGACACTTTTTTGCACCCGTTGAAAGATCCCATCTGTCTTCCAGATTTTCGCTTTTATCACAAACTTCACTCATGGTTGCAAGTTGCTTTCCCTGTGCTTGACACCATGACAAAGCTGTGTACCAATTCATAATAAATGTGCTTCGACAATACCTTTTTGTCGGATGTGCGCCCCTTTCAACAACGCCATTTGGACACCATTCGCTGTCCGATAAAGAACTTGTCGCGGTATCATCCGCCTTTACGGATGTTGCAAAACACAAAATCAAACTTAAAATCAATAATGTTTTTTTCATTTTTTTCTTCCTTTCTTCCTTTCTTTCTTTCTTTCTTTCTTTCTTTTTTTTTATATTGTTTTTCTTGTGGATTCTTCGCTTCGCTTCACAATGACGATTGTTTTTCCGTATGTTTTCAAAAGCGAGGCCTAATAACATAAAGCGTAGCCTTCGTATGGTACGCGGTTGGTGTAGCCGATACGACCAGTACCTGCATCCACTTTGTACGCGCTTATAGAGCCAGACGGATTCGCACTCCAGCAAGCTTTGACCGTAACGCCAGACTTTATCAGATTGCCACAAGCTGCATCTCCTATTGCACCATACAAATCTCCACAGGCTTCTTGCAAAGATGCAAGATGGCGTCCCTGATGTTGACACCACGCAAAGGCTGCCCACCACGTCATAGTTTTCTGACTGATGCAATATTCGTGTCCGTTAATGACACCTTCGAAAGGGTCGCCCCCTTCGCATTTTGCTTCGGCAAACGCAGAAGTTGATGCAATAATAAAACTTAATATAAATAATAATTTTTTCATTTCTAACTCCTTTTTGTTAAACAAAAAGCCCACCCTTTCAAAGGTGGGCGGATGTTAGAAAACCGTCATTACCAAAACGGCTCGACTTATTTGGTCGAAACCTTATTCATCGACATCCGCCCTTTAAAGCGAATGCCAACAGTTTTTTAAGTTGCTGTTGCACAACTTGGCAATTGAGGGTTTTCTACGCCCTGTTATTTGCAAATCATCTGCAAACAACGTCATCAGTATAACACATTTTTAAAAAAAAGAAAAATTTTTTTTTGTTAATTAAAAATTAATATTGTTTTTCTATTATGATATTGCTATGCTAGCATAATTAAGAATAAAGAAAGGAGTTTTAAATGAAAAACATATTGATATTTTCTGTTCTGGTTTTGGTTGCTTTTCTGATGGCTTGCGGCTCTTTATATGAAAAAGAACCAGTCGGAATTGGTATTGATTATTCGGAGTTAAAACGTTCTCCTTGCGCTTGTGTGGAAGTAGAATTGTTGCCGGATTTGCCGGAGTGGTTCTCTTAAAAAAAGAGGCTGTATAATGGCTTTTTTTACTCCGAAACAAACTGCGCCTTCCGTATCAAGCGAAGCACCGCAAAACGGTAAAACAACTTCTGTGGAAAAGGCGTCAGAAGAAAATTTACGCGAACGGCGCTATCTGTGGACAGCGCGCGGTTTTGCTATGATTTTTTTCGTCAGTTTAATAACGAACATTTTGATGCTGATGTCTTTATCTGCATTAACGCCGCTTGTGCGTGTTCAACCATATGAATTGACTTTTTCGGATAAAAAATCTCAAACGGTTGAAATCGTTCCAATGCAGTTGGGCAAAAATGCAATCAATTCAATATCTGAATCAATGTTGCGGCGTTATGTAACAGCGCGTCATACAATCACATCAGATCAAGATGAAATGGCAAGTCGTTGGGGTGTGGGCGGATTGGTACAGTTGCTTTCATCGGATAATATATTCGCGGAATTTGAACATACTGCCAAAAGGGAATTGGATGAAGCCGTTGCAGCCAATGAAACGCGAGTTGTGGATATTCAATCCGTATTGCCTTATTACAGAGACGGATGGTGGTTGGTTAACTGGAATGTCAGAAGAAAATCACCGGAACTGAAGGAAGAAGAAGTTTTGCCTTATGTTTCTACTGTAAGGGTTGGTTTTTTACCGACAAGAGGAACATGGGAAAATAGATTAAATAATCCGGTTGGTTTCAAGGTGATGGAATATGGTTATCAAACAAAAGAAAGTTTTGATCGGCGGGAACAACAGAGGTTAGAATAAAAAAATATGAAAAATAAATAAATTGTTAATTTTTCAAGTTTATATTATTTTTATCTGGACATTTTTGTCGATGTTGTTATTGTATTAAACAGTGTTAATAGAAGGAAAGAGTTCAAATGTTAAAACATACAAAAAAAATAGGATTG
>JBJFAP010000038.1:0-3643 GCA_051887975.1 Alphaproteobacteria bacterium
GAAAGTTTCTTAATCGGCTCTGCCGGCAGTTTTGCGGGTATGGATAAATTTGTCGAAACGCATGGAAATCAAAATTTATTGGATGTAGATTATTTTGCCGCGCGTGATGGATTTAAGGTTTCTTTTAAAGGGACAACTAAATTGTCCGACAAAAAAGTTTTCAAGTATGCCAAGGAAGAATTGACGCGCCTTTCAAAGACAAATAAACCGTTTGTTTTTACACTAATGACGCTTGATACACACTATGGAACATGGCATTTTGAAGATTCTGAATGTACACGCAAATATCATGGCGAAGATGATATGGAAAACGTTGTGTCTTGTTCAAGTTATCAAATAAACAATTTCATCAGCTGGATAAAAGCACAGGATTTTTACAAAGATTCTGTTGTCGTTTTGGTGGGGGATCATTTGACTATGAATGCAAGGTTTGAAAAATGGATGGACAGAAAACCGATTAACATTTTTATGAATACTTTGGCAAAAGCCCATCGAACACAAAACCGTATTTTTACACCGTTTGATATATATCCTACAATTTTGGAAAGCATGGGAATAGAAATTGAAGGGCACAGAATGGGGTTAGGAACTTCTTTATATTCGAAAGAACCGACATTGACAGAACAAAAAATGACGGTTGAAGAAATGGATGTTTCTGTTCGCAAAAAGTCAAGGCTTTACGATTATTTATTGTACGGTAAAGACGTTTATAACAAATAAGGCTTTATCAAATTTTTGTTTGCCTTGTTATTCGGTAAATACATTGTGTTCCATCCGCTGTTGCATGTTTTTAATTTGTCGTATCATATGAATAACAACTCTGGTAGTTTGCTTCATAAAACCTGTTCGGACATTTCAAGCAACTTTCTTTATATACATATGATTCGTCTGGCAACATATCGCAACTTGAATAATGAACGTCCTTCCAAAAGGTATTCTGGCACCTGTTGCATTCTGTTTCGGTTGTTTCACTACTACGGAATTTTTTGGATTCTTCACTTCGCTTCAGAATGACGATTCTTTTTTATGCATACGCGAATCGAAACAAATTGCGATGGACAAAAAAAACGCGTGAACACAAGTATTTTCCTATCTTTTAAAACACAAAACGACTGAAGAATCCATTTTTTCTTCGTCATATGCACACACGCTAACACTGTCATTCTCGGGCTTGACCCGAGAATCCATTTTTCTTCGTCATACGCACACAAGCTAACACTGTCATTCTCGGGCTTGACCCGAGAAGCCATCTTTCTTCGTCATACGCACACACGCTAACACTGCCATTTGCGGGCTTGACCTGAGAAGCCATTTTTTCTTTGTCATACGCACACACGCTAACACTGTCATTTGCGGGCTTGGCCAGAGAAGCCATAAAATACGGCTTGGATATTCGTGTCAAGCACGAATATGACTTCTTTTTTTGGATTCTTCACTTCGCTTCAGAATGACGATTCTTTTTGATGAATACGCGAATCGAAACAAATTGCGATGGACAAAAAAACGCGTGAACGCAAGCATTTCACTATCTTTTTAAACACAAAACGACTGAAGAATCCATTTTTTCTTCGTCATACGCATACACTTTAACACTGTCATTCTCGGGTTTGACCCGAGAAGCCATTTTTTCTTCGTCATACGCATACACGCTAACACTGTCATTTGCGGGCTCGACCCGAGAATCCATAAAATAGGGCTTGGATATTCGTGTCAAGCACGAATATGACTTCCTTTTTTGGATTCTTCACTTTATTCAGACGGCTTGGATATTCGTATCAAGCATGAATATGACTTCTTTTTTTTGGATTCTTCACTTTGGTTCAGAATGACGATTCTTTTTTATGCATATGCGAATCGAAACAAATTGCGATGGACATAAAACGCGTGAACGCAAGCATTTTCCTATCTTTTTAAACACCAAATAAAACGAATCGAATCTTGACATTTTTCCTTTCTTAACAAGCTTTTCCCTGACAAATTCACTATCCAAAAGGAACGTTTTTATAGAGTGTTTTTTAAAACATCATTCGATTCGTTTTTAATTTTCAAAAAAAACGCAAGTGAGATGTGAATTATTCCCTTTTTGTCTATAACAACCAATCAAAAGTTGTATTTTTGTCTAAAAATTTAAAAATTTTATTTAAAATGAAGAATTTTCTTGACATATCTTCTTTAAATTTTATAATGTCCAACAGAGTACAATTTTGAGTATATTATTAAAGGAGTATAAAAATGGAAAATAAAAACATTATAAGCAAAGAAAATGCGCGTGATTACATATTATCACAAATTGAAGTTGTAAAAACAAGCGCAACATCTTTTGGTTTTAAATTTTTATCCAGTTATTTGGATTTGGCAGAACAGGTTTTAGATGAAGAATTGTTAATTAACAATTCTTCTGTTTCTAAATGATAAATGTAAATTATTTTTCGGGGCAAGTCAAAAAACAACATTTCCTTTTTATTGATTAAATGGTGTTTTTGATTATTCAAAAATCTTTTTTAAATTATCCCAAAATAAATTACTTTTAGGCGTGGATTTTCCACTGTCAAGCGCATCGAATTTTTCCAATAATTCCTTTTGTTCTTTGGTCAAATTGGTTGGCGTTTCTACATTTAAAGTAATGTACAAATCTCCTCTTGTCGAGCCACGTACAACGGGCATTCCTCTGCCTTTAATTTTAATTTGTGTTCCGGATTGCGTGCCGGGGAAAAATTTAATTGTTTCTTTTTCATTTGCTCCGTCTATTGTCGGAATTTGAACCGATCCGCCCAAAGAGGCCATTACCATAGAAATTGGTACTTGACAGAATAAATCCATACCTTCTCTGTGAAAAAATTTTCCGTCTTCAACCGTAATAAAGACGTATAAATCACCTGCTTGTCCGCCATTTTGTCCGGCTTCACCTTTGCCGGCAAGTCGCATACGAACACCGGTATCAACACCCGCCGGAATGGTAATTTCTAACATTGTTTTTTTGTGTACTCTGCCTGTTCCTTTGCAAGATTTACAAGGCTTTGTAATCACATGTCCTGTCCCAGCGCATGCCGGACAAGGCGTTTCCATCATAAAAAAGCCGTTTTGTCTGCGGACACGCCCCACACCATGACACATGGAACACGCTTCAACATCTTCGCCACCTTTTCCATGACATTCTTCGCAAGAAGTGTAAGTGTTAATTTCAATTTGTTTTTTTACACCGATAAAGGCTTCTTTTAAAGAAATAGTCAAATCATAACGTAAATCCGCCCCTCTGAAACCGGTCGTGTTTTCAGAATACCTGCCGGATGCGCCACCCATAAAGCCGTTAAAAACTTCTTCAAAAAGGTCGGAAAAACTGCCGGCTCCCATTCCGCCAAAAGGATTTCCGCCAAATCCTGAAGCCCCTTCAAATGCAGCATGTCCGTATTGATCGTAAGCCGCTTTTTTCTGCGGGTTAGACAAAACATCATATGCTTCGGATATTTCTTTAAATTGAATCTCTGCTTCTTTATCATTCGGATGCAAATCCGGATGGCATTTTTTAGCCATATTCCGATAAGCAGATTTAATTTCCGCAGCCGTTGCTGTACGGAAAACCCCTAACGCTTCATAATAATCTTTTTTTGCCATATTCTTTTACCTTGTACGCTTACCATATATA
>JBJFAP010000039.1:0-3594 GCA_051887975.1 Alphaproteobacteria bacterium
CCAGAAGAAATATTTGTGCTTGATTTTTTGTTGTCTTTGCGTGGTTTTGGGATTTGTTTAACGTTATTTATGTTAGCACTTTTCGGTGGACTTTATGTCGTTCCTATCAATACGTTGATGCAATATGAATCCCCAAAGGTGTACCTTGCAACGGTGATAGGATGTAATAATATTTTGAATGCTCTTGGCATGGCGGGAGTATCTGTTATTGCCGTTCTTTTATTAACCGTTGGTTTTACTGTGCCGGATTTATTTTTATTTGTCGGTGTCGCAAGTATATTCATTTCAATTTATATTTGTATGACTTTGCCGGATGCTTTGTTGCGATCTTTATTTCAATTTGTTTTAAGTACTTGCTTCAGAGTACGTATCCAAGGACTTGATGAATTTAAAAAAGCATCCAAGTGTACTATTATTGTTGCCAATCATACATCTTTATTGGATGCTTTATTGCTTGCTTCATACTTGCCGGAAAAGCTGACTTTTGCAATCAATTCCGAATGGCGTAAAAAATGGTTTATTAAAGTATTTTCTTCTTTAATAAATTTGTATCCGATTGATCCGACAAATCCGATGGCAGTACGCGGTCTTATTGAAGAAGCCAAAAAAGGAAAGAAGATGGTTATTTTCCCAGAGGGGCGAATTACCGTTACCGGTGGTTTGATGAAAATATATGAAGGTGCGGCTGTTGTCGCTGACAAGGCACAAGCCTGTCTTTTGCCAATTCGTATTAACGGAGCTCATATATCGAAATTATCATATATGTCAAAAAAGACAAAAACATTTGCTTTTCCACAGATTACTTTAACGATTTTACCTTCACGAAAATTTGATGTAGATCCGCAAATTAAAGGTAAGACCAGACGTGCCGTTTTATCTCGTCATTTGTATGATTTAATGTCAGGTATGATGTATAAAACTTCTGATATAAACAAGAATATATTTGTTGATTTATTGGCAAGTCAGAAATTGTACGGAAAAGAACATATTATTGCCGAAGATATTAACAGAAAACCGATAACTTACAAAAAGTTATTGCTTAAATCTTATGTTTTAGGTGAAGCTTATAAAGCGTCTTTTAAAGAAGATAAAGTTGGTATTATGTTGCCAAATACATTAGCTTGTTTGGTCAGTTTTTACGCGCTTTTAGCAGTTGATAAAACACCGGTTATGATGAACTTTTCACATGGGACAGTTCAAATATCTTCTTGTGCAACGACTGTCGGATTAAAGACAGTTATTACTTCAAAAGCGTTTATTGAGCAAGGACACCTTGAAAAGCAGGAAGCGGCCTTAAAAGAAGCCGGTGTTCAGATTGTTTATTTAGAAGACTTTGCAAAGACAATTTCTTTTAAGGCAAAGTTGTCCGGTATGTGGGCTTTTGGGAATAAGCGTTTGCCAACAAATACAGCTTCATCAACGTCCGTTGTTTTGTTTACATCAGGTTCTGAAGGATTGCCAAAAGCAGTGTTTTTATCACATAAAAATTTACAGGCAAATCGTTATCAATTAACTTCGGTTTTGGCTTTGAATGCGTCTGATGTGTTTTTAAATGCCTTGCCGATGTTCCATTCTTTTGGGTTGAGTATTGGAGGAATTGTTTCTGTTTTATCGGGGGTAAAAACGTTCTATTACCCATCGCCGTTGCATTACAGAATTGTTCCAGAGTTATTTTACGACACAAACGCCAACATTATTTGCGGAACAGACACATTTTTATATGGTTATGGCAGACGTGCGAACCCGTATGATTTTTACAATATGAAATACGCAATTGTGGGTGGTGAAAAGTTAAAAGAACAAACGTCATCTCTTTGGTTTTCAAAGTTTGGTGTGCGTATATTGGAAGGCTATGGTGCGACGGAAACAAGTCCTGTCATTGCTTTAAATACGCCTATGTACTTAAAGCAAGGAACGGTGGGACGACTTCTTCCGAATGAAGAATACATTTTGGAAAAAGTACCCGGTATTGATGAAGGCGGACGTTTGATTATCAAAGGCGATAACGTTATGCAAGGATATATGCGCCCTGAAAAACCTTTGGTTTTAGAACCGCCAAAAGATAATTGGTATGATACCGGCGACATAGTGAAAATTGATGAGGAAGGCTTTGTCCAAATTACAGGTCGGGCAAAACGATTTGCTAAGATTGCCGGTGAAATGGTTTCTTTAAGTGCGGTAGAGCAAATCATTGATAAAATGTATCCGTCCGCAACGCAAGGGATTGTTGCTATTCCTGATGAACGCAGAGGCGAACAGCTTGTTTTAATTACCAATGTTAAAGACATTAAGCCGTCTGCATTAAGGGAAGCATTTAAATTGAATGGTACAAGTGAATTGTGGGCGCCAAGACAAGTGATTTATATGCAAAAACCACCATTGCTTGGGACGGGTAAGTTTGATTATATAACGGCAAAAAGTTTGATTAAATGATGAAAATTTTTGTTTTTGATATAACGAAAACAAATGACAAGATGTTGGAAATGGCATCTGGTGTTTTATCAGAAACTGAAAAGAATCGTCTGGCAAATATGATTTCCATAAAACGCAGAAAAGAATTTGTTCTAGGGCATTTTCTTTTAAGGCGTTTGGTATGTGATATTTTTGATGTACCGGTGAAAAAAGTGGTGGTGGAAACCCTTCAAACAGGGGCTTTGTCTTTACCGTTAATGGAAAATGTTTACGCAAGTATTTCCCATTCATTTGAACGGCTTGTTGTTGCCATAGGAAGCACACCTGTTGGTGTTGATGTCGAAAAAATAGCAGAAAGGGAAAATTTTCCGGCATTGCTCAATCAAATTGACGGGATGGAAAAAGCAAAAGAATTGGTTTCTGCTGGTATGTCTGTGCAAAATGCTTTTTATCGTCTGTGGTGTAAAAGGGAAGCGTTGTATAAATTAAAAAGCCAAACAGAAATAAGGACTCCTTTTTTATATTACAGACAATATGAAGATTTTATGATGTGTCTTGCTTGTAAGGATGCGGTCGAACCTGAATGGATTTTTAAAGATACAGAGGAATACGATGTGTGAAAAATTATTGCTGTTGTCTTGTTGTGCACCTTGTTCATGCGGCGTTATTGCTCATTTGGCAGAGCAGGGGACAAATTTTACCGTTTTGTTTTATAATCCGAATATCCGGCCCGAATCAGAATATCGCAAACGTTGCGATGAAAATAAGCGTATATGCGCGTTGTATAAAGTTCCTTTTGTGGAATTGGAGTATGATAATAACAGATGGTGTCGGCTGACTAAAGGTCTTGAAGATGAACCGGAGAGAGGAAAACGTTGCGATATATGTTTCGAAATGCGTTTGAAAAAAGCCTTTGAATATGCAAAAGAAAACGGATTTACAAAGGTTTCATCTGTTCTTGGCGTTTCAAGATATAAGGATATGGATCAAGTCAATCGCGCTGCCTTAAGGGCTGGTGGTGCTGATATTTACGATACAACGAACTGGCGTAAAAACGGCTTGGAAGCATTAAGGCATTCTTTGGAAAAAGAACTTTTGCTTTATCGTCAAAATTATTGCGGTTGTAAGCCAAAAACAAAATAAGACGATTTGTCATTCTGAACTTATTATTTCGCCATTGTG
>JBJFAP010000040.1:0-3590 GCA_051887975.1 Alphaproteobacteria bacterium
AAGGCGTTCCGGAAAAACCTGAAAAAATTGCTGAAAAAATGGCAGAGTTTAAAGCAAAAAGAGAAGCGAATCAACCTGTTGGCGTTAAAACATGCGGATCGACTTTCAAAAATCCGGACGGATTGAAGGCTTGGGAACTGATAGATAAAGCCGGTTGCAGAGGTTTGACAAAAGGTGATGCGTGCGTATCTGAAAAACATACTAATTTTTTAATCAATAAAGGAAAAGCAACCGCAGCGGATGTTGAAAAATTAGGCGAAGAGGTTCGCAAACGCGTTTTCGAAAAAAGCGGTGTTTTATTGGAATGGGAAATCAAACGCGTGGGCGTCTTTAATAAAACGATTTATCATGAATTAGAAACGGAGGAAGAAAAATGAAAAAAGTTGTTGTATTGGCTTATGGGTTATCCAGTGAAAAAGAAATTTCTCTTTTAACGGGAACGGCTGTTTTGAATGCGTTATTAAAAAAAGGATATGATGCTTATCTTGTGAAATTGACAGATGATATACAAAAACTTGTCAATGAATTAACCGAATTAAAACCGGATGTTGTCTTTAACGCATTACACGGAAAATTCGGAGAAGATGGAAATATTCAAGGATTATTAAATTTAATGCATATTCCGTACACACATTCCGGTGTATTGGCTTCTGCTCTTGGAATGAACAAATGGTATGCAAAAAAAATGGCATCTTCTGTTGGCGTTCCTGTTGCGCCTGATAAATTGGTCTGTTTGGATGATATGCGTCAGGGCAATAATTTACCCTTTCCTTATGTCATAAAACCGATTGATGAAGGTTCTTCCATTGGTGTATACATCATTGAAAACGAAACACAAGAAAAAAATTTAATACAAAATTGGCCGTTCGGCGGTGCTTTTGTGTTGATGGAAACATACATCAAAGGGCGTGAATTGACCGTCAATGTGATAAACGGAAAAGCTTTATCTGTTACACAGATTGCTCCAAAAACAGGTTTTTATGATTACCAACATAAATATCAAGCCGGTTTTACAGATCATATTTTACCTGCTCCCATTCCGCAAGAAGATACAAAGATGTTGATGCAATATGCCGAAAAAGTACATGCTTGTTTGGGATGTAAAGGGGCTTCTCGTTGTGATTTTCGATATGATGATATAACCTCAAATCCTGCGCATATTGTCTTTTTAGAAATTAACACACAACCCGGAATGACGGATTTGTCTTTATTACCGGAAGCTGCAAAATATGCTGGAATTTCTTACGAGAATCTGGTATCTTTATTGACAGAGGAAGCCCAATGCGAAAAGTAGCAAAGACAAACGTAAAAGAAAAAATAAAAAAATTCTTGCAAAAAATTCTTCTTTCAATCGGTGTCAGTGCTTTCGTATGCCTTGTATTATTTTCTGTTCATGCTTTTCGAACCGGTTTGGTTGAAAAAAAAGTAAAAGAAGTAAACGTCTTTTGGTGGGACAGTTTACAAAAAATCGGTTTTGATTTGCCTGTTAAAAATTCTGTCCTTGTTGCAGGACGGGAACGAACGGAAAAAGATGCTGTTAAAAAAATTATCAATAAAGCGGCAAATGCGGTTAATTATCAAATTTTACGCTTAGATTTAGAGCAAATACAAAATGAATTAAAATCATTGCCTTGGGTCAAACAAGCCGATGTTATACGTCAATTACCGGACTTTTTGTTTGTTGTATTAAAAGAACGCAAGCCAATCGCCCTGTTTAAAAACAAAAATGATTTTTATCCGATCGATGAAAACGGTACTTTAGTTAAGCAAAAAGATGAAGAAAATGTGGAAGAATTGATTATTATTGTCGGATCGGGATCTGTTGAAAAAACGCCCGAGCTAATCAAAGCACTGAATGATTTTCCAAAAATCAACAAACGTGTTATGGGCGCAAAGTATATTGGCAATCGTCGTTGGCAATTATATATAGATGACTTGCTAAACGGAATTGTGGTTGATTTGCCTGATGCACCCTTGTCTGAAAGTTTAAAGCGTCTTGATGAAGAAAACACAAATAAAGGAATTTTGGACAAGCAGGTAAAAAGAATTGATTTGCGTTTAAATGACAGAATAATTACCGAACCAATGAATGCCGATTCTGTTTTAAAGCCGTTAAAAACGGCTAAAGGAACAAAACAATGAAAAAAGGGTTAATTAAAAACGGCTATGTTTGTGCGCTGGATATCGGCTCTGGTAAAATATGCTGTATGATTGCAAAAGTTTCGGAAGGTGTTTTACATGTTTTGGGCATCGGATGCGCACAGGCTCAAGGAATAAAAAATGGCATTGTTGTCAATGTCAATCAAGCGTCCGGTTGTATTAAAGATGCAATTATGGATGCGGAAAACAAAGCCCACAAAATTGTCGATTCGGTCATTGTAAACGTATCTTCTCCCCAAATGGAATCAGTATATGTGTCAGCCGAAATAACAATTCCTGATACGCGCGTCATTATTCCATCCGATGTTCGAAAAGTAATTGACGCGGCTTTGGCAAAAGTTGATTTAAAAGAAAAAGAAATTATCCATCAAATTCCGGCTTCTTATACATTAGACGGCAATATTGACGTTGAAGATGAACCAACCGGTTTGGCCGCGAAAACATTGGCCGTCAGCTTGCATTTAATTACAGTTCCTTTAGCGCAAGTTCGAAATTTATCTATGTCTTTGGAACGCTGCCATGTATGGATAGGGGCAATGGTTGCAACTCCTTTGGCTTCAGCCTTATCGGTCTTATCCGATTCGGAAAAAATGAGTGGATCGACATTGATTGACATCGGCAGCGGCGTTTCTTCAATTGCGATATTTTCAAACGGCTTCATTCGTTATGCAGCGGTTTTACCTTTGGGAGGAAATTTATTAACAAAAGATATTTCTTATTTATTAAAGACTCCTTTAGCCGCGGCTGAACGAGCAAAAACATTAAACGGAACGGCTTTTTTATCGCCCAGTGATGAAAAAGTTATGCTTTCGTTACCATTGGTCGGTGAAGAAAATGAAGGCATCACAACAACAATATCAAGGAAAACTCTTGTTTCCATTATGTTAGCCAGAATCGAACAAATTTTCGGCTTTCTTCATACACATCTGATGGCTCAGGAAAAAGATGATTTAGCAACAAAGCGTGTTGTCTTATGCGGTGGTGTCAGCCAAACAACAGGATTAAATGATAAAGCAAAAGAAATGTTGGACGCGCAAGTTCGTATCGGCAAACCCCGATATATCAAAGGATTGTCGAACACGTTGCCTTTAACAACACTCAGCACCGTCATTGGGCTCTTGCTTTATGCGCAAAATTATCGTATACAGAAAGAAGATAAAAAAATAAAATCGCAATCAGAAAAAACAAATTGGTTAAAAAAGGTGGTAAAATGGATAATACAGAGCTTTTAGTTTCAACAGTACCGGAAGCAGAACCTGCGGATTTAAATATTTCTTTGCCTCAAGCAGCTCCGGAAATTTTGATGACACCGAATATTTGTGTTATCGGAGTCGGTGGCGCAGGCGGTAATGCTGTTAATAATATGATTGAAGGAAAATTAAATTCTGTCCGTTTCATTGTTGCAAACACTGATGCGCAAGTAATGGCAA
>JBJFAP010000041.1:0-18834 GCA_051887975.1 Alphaproteobacteria bacterium
CTCAAAGAAGAAAAAATTCCTGTTTCCGGTATAGACAGATTGATTTTAAATAAACATATCGCCATTGAAGATTTGATGTCTTTGGGTTCTTTTTTATTGTTGCCTGATGATGATTTGGCTTTGGCGGAAGTTCTTAAAAGTCCGATGTTTGATTTGTCGGAAGAAGATTTATTCAATTTATCTGCAAGAAGAAAAGATAAAAGTTTATGGGCAAATGTAGCATTAAAAAATGAAAAAATATATAATGTTATGAAAGACTTATTGTCAAAAACTGATGTATTACTTCCGTTTGAATTATACACTTATATTTTGGATGTTTTAGGATACAGGAAGAATTTTATAGCAAGATTAGGTCCTGAAACAAATGAAATGATTGATGAATTTTTGAACTTAAGTTTGAAGTTTGAACGTGATAATGTACCATCTTTGGAAAGTTTTTTGCAGTTTTTGAAAAAAGATGACATTGAAATCAAACGGGATTTAGATAATACACAAATTGACGCTGTTCGAATTATGACGGTTCATGGTTCTAAAGGTTTACAGTCTAAAATTGTGTTTTTGCCGGACGCTTATTCAAAACAAGTTGTTTTGCCCGATTTTATTTGGAAAGATGGTGTGCCCATTTGGATACCAGATCAAAGTAAAAAAGCCAATATTTGCAAAGATGTTATTGATGATATTCGTTCAGAGGAAACTGATGAATATAACAGATTACTGTATGTTGCTTTGACCAGAGCAGAGGACAGATTATACATTTGTGGCTTTAAAAATAATCGAGATGCTCCCGAAAATAATTGGTATGATATGTTGGCAAAATCGATTCCTTCTTATGATTCTTCATTGGGGTGTATGCTGTCAAGTTCTCAAACGGCAGAAGCTCAAACAGAAAAAAAATCCGAACAAACAAAGCCATATTGCGAATTTTTGCCAAATTGGTTTGATAAAAATGTGCCGGAAGAGCCAATTCCAAGCAAACCGCTTTCTCCTTCTAAATTAACAGAGGATAATAAAGTCCCTTCGCCATTAACGCCTGAACAAGAAAAAGCTATGGAACGGGGCTCTTTTATTCATAAATTGTTGGAATATTTGCCTGAAGTCCCTGTGCAAGACAGAAAAGCTTTTGTAGAGAATCAAACGCCAAAAGATGTTCAATTACCAAAAAATTTATTGGATTTATTTGATAAAACAGAATTTAAAGATTTGTTTTCAAGCAATTCTCAAGCTGAAGTACCGATTATTGGAACAACAAAAGATGGTAAGGTTATTTGCGGACAAATTGACAGATTAGTCATTAAATCTGATGAAGTTTTAATTGTCGATTATAAAACAAACAGGTATTCGCCAAAATCAAAAGAAAACATTCCTGTTGCCTATATAGAACAATTAAATGCATATAAAGACTTGCTAAAAAACATTTTTCCTGATAAAAAAATAAGAAGTTTTTTATTATGGACAACTGATTCGACTTTTACGGAGATTTGAATGAAAAAAATATATATTCTTTTTATTGCTTTATTTTTAACGGGATGTGTGTCAAAAGCACCTGAATTGAACGGCTTTAAACAACAATCTTATATGGGCAAAGAATTATATCTGACCGGACAAGAAAAAAATATAAAAGCGGGACAAAAGTTGCGTATTTATATTGATGGAAACGCCGAAACGGTCGGTCTTTTTTCAAAAAAGGCAGCTTTAAGAAATTCAATCGCAGCAGGATTGGCGCAAAAAGATAAATCAAAATCCATTTTATACTTGAACAGACCGTGTTATTTTTCAGAAGATAAAAAATGTCTTCCTGTTGTCTGGGAAGAAGGAAAATATATGCCTGAAGTCATCGATGAAATGGTGTACGTTCTGTCGAATTTGGCCGAAAAATATAAAATACCGGAAATGGAATTTGTCGGCTATGATGGCGGTGGGGCAGTGGCTTTGTTGGTTGCAACGCGTTTAAATGGTAAAAAAATAAATGTATCAAAAGTAATCACAATTGCTGGTATTTTGGATACGGAACAATATGCGCGTATGATGGATGAACCTTTGTTGGAAGGTTCTTTAAATCCAGCAAGAGAAGGTTTTTCCATTTCTAAAATTCCACAGTTGCACATTGTGGGGGCTTTGGATAAAAAGACACCGGTTTTCTTTGCGCAAGAATTGAAGAAAAGGATGATGAATCCGGTGTCGTATAAAGTACAATCATACGCTTCAGCAGATCATGATAATTGGCTGAAATTCAAAATGGATTATTAATTTAACCACGCAACAGTTAAGTTAAGAAACGTTGCAAAAAAGCACCAAGCAGTGTATGGTAAAAATAATACACCGCTTATGTGGGATTTTTTGTAAAAACGAATTGTGATGGCTGTTGTTGTCAAACAAAGTAAAAGCATAATGATAAGTCCTGTCCAAAGCCAATGGCATTGAAAGAAAACAAAGCTCCATATCAGTTGGATAGCATACTGTCCATAAAACAATCCAAGTGGCACTTTATCACAAACAATCCAAGCTGATACGGCCATTAAAAAATATAAAATTCCCCAAACAATGCTAAAAGTGATAGCAGGAGGGGCAAACGGTGATTGATTAAGTGTTTGATACCATTCCATCTGTGCCGGTGTTTGAAAGAAAGCCATAATCACAAAACCGACAAAATAACTTAATAGCAACAAGCAAACAAAGTGTAATTTATTTTTTTTCTCCATTGATAAATTCCTCCAAAGTATGTCCTAATATATCTAATTGTTCAGGAGTAGATAATTTATGTTCAGCTCCTTTGATTAAGATAATTTGCACATCTTCAGAAGTCAAGGCATCCTTTATTTTAAAAGCTGTTTGATAAGGTACAAGCACATCTTTATCGCCTTGAAGAATACGGACCGGACCATTAAAAGGGATTTTTTTGTCCAGTTGATAAAATTGTTGCGCGTCTTTAAACATATCATAAGAAAAACAATAACCTTTTGTAGATTCGTCCGGTCCAAAGACAACCCCTTGTTTTAAAAGTTTTTTTTGTTTTTCATCAAGCATCGTTTCCCAAATCCAACGCATAAAATCAGCACCGGGAGCAAGACCTATGAGTGCCTTAAAAAGTTCCGGACAGCGTTCTGCCAATAACAATGCAATACATCCGCCCATACTGCTGCCGGTAATGATGGCGGGCTTTTTCAAGTAATGATTTAAAACGTCTTTAGCATCATTTAAACAGCGTCCTATTCTCCAATCTTGCGGTGTTCCCCAAGAATTGCCATGTGATGTAAAATCAAATGTAAGAAAATTTGCTCCATGAATACGTGCATATTCTTTCAAATAAGAAGCTTTTGCACTTTTAATGCAAGACAAAAGCCCATGTAAATAAACGATTGTATCATCGCTTTTTCCTTTGATGTATTCTACGTTAAGGAAAGTTCCGTCATCTCTTTTAAATGTTTGTATTGTCATTTTTTTTACCTGCTTATTGATTTTTGATTACATTTAGGATACTATAAAAATGAAAAAAAGGAAAGTACTTTATATGAAAAATAAGTTAAAACGCATAGTGGTTTTTATTTTTAACGTTTTCTTGCCGCCCAGATGTTTGATATGTGATACCATTGTGCAAGATAAAAACGGATTATGTCCAAAATGTTTTTCAAAAGTAAATTTTTTAACGGACAGATGTTGCCCCGTTTGTGGAAGACCTTATACTTTCCCGATAGATGAGGGTGAAAGTCTTGTTTGCGGAAAATGTCTGACAAAACCGCCTAAATTCAATTATTCACGTTCTGTTTTTGCCTATGACAACTTTTCAAGAGGGTTGATTTTGCCGTTAAAACATACCGACAGTACAGAATCGGTTCCTTACTTGGCAAATTTACTTTATTTGCGCGGAAAAGATTTAATAACAAAATCTGATATTCTTGTACCAGTACCGCTACATTGGCGACGTTTGATGAAAAGAAAGTATAATCAATCAGGGCTTTTAGTAAATGCTTTATCAAAATTATGTAAAAAGCCTTATTTGTCGGATGTGCTTGTTCGTGTTAAAAATACCCAATCACAAGGGCACAAAACCAGAAAAGAAAGACAGGAAAATATCAAAGATGCGTTTGCAATCCGTCATCAAGAAAAAATAAAAGGCAAAACTATCCTTTTAGTTGATGACGTTTATACAACCGGCACAACTTTGAATGAGTGTGCAAAGCTTTTGAAAGAAAACGGAGTCAAGGAGGTCAATGTGTTGACGTTGGCAAAAGTTTGTCGATTTGAATAATTCTTTTTACTTGGCTGGTTTGAGGACGGTAAGCCGGATACTCTTTGGCAAGCCCAAGTATGACAAAAAAACAAGCCCGAGTATGACGCCAATGCTCGTCATTCTAAAGCAAAGCGCATTGCTGCCCAGAACAAAAAAGGTGCGGGAACTGCGCAAAAACGCCGGTAAAGAATAACCCGTTCTTTTTCAAAATCCAAAAATCCCCCATCAAGCGTGGGGATTTTTTATGATGATTGGATTTTTTTATCGTACAGATACATTTTTGTAAAAAAAGCTTGCATTGTTTTGTTTTTTAAGGTATCTTATCTGCCGATACGGTTTTAAGTGTGAAACGGTATGCGGGCGTGGCGGAATGGCAGACGCGTCGGATTTAGGTTCCGATGGGGAGACCCGTGGGGGTTCAAGTCCCTTCGCCCGCACCAGTTGCCACGAATTGTTTTGTTTATATATAAGGAAAGTAAAATGAAAATTACACAAACAAATAAGAAAGGTCTTGTTCAAACTTTTAAGGCTGTTGTTCCTGTCGAAGAATTTCAAGCCGCTTACACAAGCAAATTAACGGAAACATCTAAAAAGGTAAAATTGGCCGGTTTCCGTCCAGGAAATGTTCCTGTTCATGTTGTGGAACAAAAATACGGACAAGCTATTAAAGGTGAAACGGCAGAAGATTTAATTCAAAATGGTGTTCGCCAAGTATTAACTGAAAATAAATTAAAATCAGCAGCTACTCCGAAAATTGATGTTGAAAAATTCGAAGATGGAAAAGATTTTTCTTTTACGGTAGAAGTTGAAACATTGCCTGAAATCGGTAAGGTTGACTTTTCCAAAGTATCTGTCGAAAAATTAAAAGCTGAAGCGACAGATCAGGAAGTCGAAGATGCTTTAAAGCGTTTGGCTGATTCTCGTAAGGAAACGGAAGTTATCAACGAAGATCGCCCGACAAAAAAAGATGATATCGTTGTTATCGATTTTAAAGGTACGATTGATGGTGAAGAATTCCGCGGTGGTTCTGGAAAGGACTTTTATTTGGCGTTGGGTTCAAACACATTTATTCCGGGTTTTGAAGATCAATTGATTGGTAAAAAAATTGGGGAAACAGTTCAGGTTAATGTTTCTTTCCCTGCTGATTACCATGTGAAAGATTTGGCTGGAAAAGCAGCAGTTTTTGAAACAAAATTAAAAGAATTGCGCGCTTATAAAGAAGTTAAGATGGACGATGCTTTCGCAAAACTTTTCGGACAAGATTCTTTGGAAAATTTGAAAAAAATGATTCGTGAAGAGCTTGAAAAAGAATATGAAAGCGTATCAAAGATGCACTTAAAACGTGCAATCTTGGATGCTTTAGCTCCTTTATGTAAATTTGATGCGCCAGAATCAATGGTCAAAATGGAATTTGATTCAATTTGGCGTCAATTTGAAAATGCAAAGGCTCAAGGTCAATTGGATGAATCAGAAAAGAACGCAAAAGAATCTGATTTGAAAAAAGAGTATGAAGAAATTGCTCTTCGTCGTGTTAAGTTGGGTTTGCTTTTGGCAGAAGTGGCAAATCAAAACGGTGTCGTTTTATCAAATGACGATATTCAAAAGGCAATTATGCGCGAAGCAGCTCGTTATGCCGATGCCGGAAAACAGGTTTTTGAATTTTATCAAAAAAATCCAAGAGCTATGGATGCTTTGCGTGCGCAATTATTTGAAGAAAAGGTTATTGATTACATAACGACTCAAATTAAAACACAAGAAAAGAAAATGACATCAAAAGAATTGTACGCTTTTGATCCAGATAAAAAGTAAAGGATAAAAAAATGAATGAATTTGACCCGCAAATGGATTATTTAGTTCCAACTGTCGTTGAACAAACGGGTAAGGGGGAACGTGCTTATGATATATATTCACGCTTGCTGAAAGAACGAATCGTCTTTTTGACGGGTCAAGTTCAAGATGATATTGCCAGTTTGATTTGTGCGCAATTATTGTTTTTAGAAGCAGAAGATCCAAAGAAAGAAATTGCTTTTTATATCAATTCCCCCGGTGGAGTCGTCACTTCAGGACTTGCGATTTTAGATACGATGAATTACATTCGTTGTCCCGTTTCGACTATTGTAATGGGACAAGCATGCTCTATGGGATCTTTACTTGCTTGCTGTGGTGAAAAGGGCAGACGTTTTGCTTTACCAAACTCCAGAATAATGATTCATCAACCGTCCGGTGGTTTTCAAGGACAAGCGGCAGATATTGAAATTCACGCAAAAGAAATTTTGGATTTGCGCGCCAGATTAAATCAAATTTACGTCAAACAGACCGGAAAATCTTTGAATGTTGTTGAAAAGGCTATGGAACGCGATAACTTTATGTCGCCGGAAGAAGCATTGGATTTTGGTTTGATTGATGAAATTATTACAAAGCGTGCATAATCCCTTGCATATCAATAGCATTTGTCCTATATATGTATTTATGACACAGGAGATAAATTATGACAGAAGAAAAAGATAAAACATTGGTGTGTTCTTTTTGTAATAAGACTCAAAACGAAGTAAAGAAGCTTATTGCAGGTCGTACATTGTCTTTCGGCGATGATGAAAAATCTTCTCAAACGGTCTTTATTTGTGATGAATGTGTGGCTTTATGTGCAAAAATTATCGCTGATGAGTTTGAAAATAAATCGGAAGAAATGCCTGACGAGGCTACGCCTGTTTTGTCTTCACCGAAACAAATCAAAGAATTTTTGGATACATATGTGATTGGACAGGAAAAGGCTAAAAAAGTGCTTTCTGTTGCTGTTTACAATCATTATAAACGCTTGTTTAGCAAACCGGAAGATGATGTCGAAATAAATAAATCTAATATTTTGTTAATCGGTGCTACGGGATGTGGAAAAACTTATCTTGCGCGTACACTTGCTAAAGTATTGAATGTTCCTTTTGCGATTGCAGATGCAACAACTTTGACAGAGGCCGGATATGTGGGCGAAGATGTCGAAAACATCATTCTAAAGCTTTTACAAAATGCAAATTATGATGTCGAAAAAGCTCAAAAAGGAATTGTTTATATTGATGAAATTGACAAGATTTCTCGCAAAAATGATGGTCCTTCAATTACGCGTGATGTTTCGGGTGAGGGCGTGCAACAAGCTCTTTTAAAGTTAATGGAAGGAACGATTGCTGCTGTACCGCCTCAAGGTGGACGCAAACATCCACAACAAGAATTTATTCAAGTTGATACGACAAATATTTTATTTATTTGTGGTGGTGCTTTTGAAGGTTTGGATAAGTTAATTGAACACAGAACTGAAAAATCTTCCATCGGTTTTGGCGCAACCGTTCATGATAAAGATGAAAAAACAACAGGTGAATTGTTGGGACAGTTGGAAGCAGCTGATTTATTAAAATTCGGATTGATTCCTGAATTTGTCGGACGTTTACCCGTAGTGGCTACGTTGGATGATTTGGATGAAAAAGCGTTGGTTAAAATTTTAACTGAGCCCAAAAATGCGCTTGTTAAGCAATACCAAAGTTTATTCAAGATGGAAAATGTTGATTTGACATTTACCAAAGAAGCTTGTCAAGCTATTGCTAAAAAGGCGTTGGAACGTAAGACAGGGGCAAGAGGCTTGCGTTCTATTATGGAAAATTTGTTGTTGGATTTAATGTATAATTTATCTTCAATGGAAAATTTAAAAGAAGTTGTTATCAATGAGGAGTTTGTTAACGGACAAGCTGAACCGTTATTAGTATATGAAGAAAATAAGCAAAAAAATGCAAGCTAGGGGGAAAAATGGAGCAAGAAAGTCAAGAAATTATCAAAGATAAAATACTTTATCCAGTATTGCCTTTAAGGGATATCGTATTGTTTCCGCATATGGTTGTTCCATTGTTCGTGGGCAGAGAAAAATCTGTCCGTGCGTTGGACAGCGTAATGAGTGAAAATAAACAGATTTTACTTGTTGCCCAAAAGGATGCTAATATTGATGAGCCAACAGCCGATGATTTGTATAAAACAGGGACACTTGCAACGGTTTTGCAATTGTTGCGTTTGCCGGATGGTACGGTAAAAGTTCTTGTCGAAGGTGGAAAACGAGCTCACGTTGATTTTGTGATGGCGGAAGAACCTTTTTTTGAAGCTTATGCAACTGTTATTTCAGAGCCAAAAGAGGAATTGAATGATGAATTAAATGCTTTGGCGCGTTCCGTAATGGAACAATTTGAACGTTATGCTTCTTTGAACAGACGCTTGCCACCGGAAGTTTGGGTATCTGTTTCACAAATCCAAGATTATTCAAAGATGGCAGATGTGATTTGTTCGCATTTGACTTTGAAAGTGGAAGAAAAGCAACATTTGCTTGAAATCAATACTCTGTCAGAACGCTTGGAAGCACTCTTTACACTGATGGAAAAAGAAATCAACGTACTTCAAGTTGAAAAGAAAATCAGAAAACGCGTCAAAACCCAAATGGAAAAAAGTCAAAAAGAATACTATTTGAATGAGCAAATGAAAGCTATTCAAAAAGAATTGGGTGATGATGATGAAGGGTCTGATTTAAATGAATTAAAGAAAAAGATTAAAGCTGCTCATATGCCAAAAGAAGCTAACGAAAAGGCTTTAAGCGACTTGCGCAAACTTAAAATGATGGGTCCTATGTCAGCCGAAGCAAGCGTTTTACGTAATTATTTGGATTGGATGATTTCTATTCCTTGGAAAAAGTATTCCCCATCTCAAATTGATTTGAAAAAAGCAGAAGATATTTTAAATAAAGATCATTACGGTTTGGAAAAGGTTAAAGAACGTATTTTGGAATATTTGGCTGTTTTGAAAAAATCCGGTGGAATAAACGGTCCGATTTTATGTTTGGTTGGTCCTCCCGGTGTGGGAAAAACTTCTTTGGGACAATCAATAGCCAAAGCAACGGGGCGTCATTTTGTGCGTGCTTCTTTAGGTGGTATGCATGATGAAGCTGAAATCCGCGGACACAGACGTACTTATATTGGTGCAATGCCTGGAAAAATTATTCAAGGTATGAAAAAGGCAAAGACTTTAAATACATTATTCTTGTTGGATGAAATTGATAAAGTTGGTGCAGATTGGCGCGGAGATCCTTCTTCAGCTTTATTGGAAGTTTTAGATCCGGAACAAAACACAACATTTAATGATCATTATTTGGAGGTGGATTATGATTTGTCCGGAGTGATGTTTATCACAACGGCAAATACTTTAAAGATGCCGCGTCCATTACTTGACAGAATGGAAATTATACAATTATCCGGTTATACGGAAGATGAAAAAGTTGAAATTGCTAAAAGGCATTTGATTGAAAAGCAAATGAAAGCAGCGGCTTTAAGTACAAAGGAATTGACAATTGATGATTCAGCCATTCGTGATTTAATTCGTCTTTATACACGTGAAGCCGGTGTGCGTAATTTAGAAAGGGAAATCGCCAATTTGTGCCGAAAAGCTGTCAAAGAATTGATGACCGGTAAAAAGAAAACGGTTCATATTACGCATAAGAATTTATCCGATTATGCAGGCATTGCTCGGTATAGTTTCGGTATTGCTGAAAAAGAAGATCAGGTTGGCGTCGCAACAGGTTTAGCTTGGACGGAAGTTGGTGGAGAAATGCTTTCTGTTGAAGCTGTTGTTATGCCGGGAAAAGGGAATATTACATTAACAGGACAGCTTGGTGATGTTATGAAAGAATCAGTGGAAGCGGCATGTTCCTATATTCGTGCAAATCACATAACTTTTGGAATTCCTTCGTCTGTTTTTGAAAAAAATGATATTCACGTTCATGTACCGGAAGGTGCAACGCCAAAAGATGGTCCATCTGCCGGAATTACAATGTGTACGGCTCTGGTTTCTGCGTTAACGGGTGTTGCCATTCATAATGATTTGGCAATGACTGGTGAAATTACGTTGCGGGGAAGGGTATTGCCTATTGGCGGACTGAAGGAAAAATTGTTGGCTGCTTTGCGTGGCGGGATTAAAACTGTTTTGATTCCTACCGAAAATCAAAAAGATTTGGCTGAAATTCCGGAAAATGTAAAAAAAGGTTTACAGATCATTCCTGTCAACAGCGCGAAAGAAGTTTTAGAACATGCTTTGGTAAAGCCTTTAATTCCTTTGCCTGAGGAAGTTTCTATTTGCGAATCAAAAGAAGAATCGGCAAAAGCAATCAATTAAAATTGATAAAAACTTTTATTTTAGGGCATTTTTGCGTGATAAAAAACGCGAAAGTGTCCTTTTTTTAAGGGTTTTAAGGAAAAAAAATACAAAAAAATTGAAAAAATGCATTTTTTATGTTGACAGACCCTGTTTTAGGTCATAACATCTAACGTGTGGCTTAGAAAACAGCCAATTGTTTTAAATCTAATAAATAAAGGAGTTATTCAAATGAATAAAGGTGAATTAGTTGCAGCAGTTGCAAAAAAAGCAGGTTCAACAAAAGTCGCAGCAAACGATATCTTGGATTCTTTTGCTGATGTTGTTATCAATGCAGTTAAAAAGGGAGATAAAGTTGCATGGGTTGGTTTTGGTACATTCTCTTTGACAAAGCGTAAAGCAACAGAAGGTCGCAATCCTCGTACAGGTGCTACATTAAATATCCCAGCATCAAAACAACCAAAATTCCATGCTGGTAAAGCATTCAAAGCTGCAGTAAATAAATAATTTAATTTTTTTATTGACAATCTTTTGAAAGAGTTGTATTACCCGTTGTCATTGATGCAGCTCTTTCTATGGGCGGTTAGCTCAGCTGGCTAGAGCATCTCGTTTACACCGAGAGGGTCAGGAGTTCGAATCTCTTACCGCCTACCAATTAAAATCCCTCACTTTTTGTGGGGGAGTTTTTATATTCATACACAGACGGCATCAATTCAAGATTTCTCAATTTCTAAAGGATAAATGCGGATGTGGATTCTTCGGGGCTAACGCCCACTCAGAATGACGTTTTGCCTCTTTTTGTCATACTCGCACTTGTTGCGAGTATCCACACGGACGTGGATTCTTCGGGGCTAACGCCCACTCAGAATGACGGAACTGGATTATCTGTCTTTTCATTTTCTTCCTTTCTTTTATATTGTTTTTTTGTGGATTCTCGGGTCAAGCCCGAGAATGACGATTTGCCTCTTTTTTGTCATACTCGCACTTGTTGCGAGTATCCATAACAATGCGCCTTGGATCTTCGGATCAAGTCCAAAGATGACTTTTTTATTTCTTTTTCGTATGTTTTTAAAAGCGAGCACTAATAACATAAAGCGGTGTAGTTAGTGGTGATGTTACGGTAGTAGTCGCCGTTGATAGTACCAGTACCTGCATTCACGTAATACGCGCGATTAGAGCCGGACGGATTCGCAGTCCAGCAAATTTTGGCCGTAACGCCAGACTTTATCAGATTGCCACAAGCTGCATCTCCCCATACACCATACCATTGTCCACATGCTTCTTCCAAGGATGCAAGATGCCGCCCTTGCTGTTGACACCATACAAATGCCGCCCACCAGCTCATAGTTTTCTTACTGATACAATACTCATGTCCGTCATTGACGCCTTCGAAAGGGTCGCCACCTTTGCATTTTCCCTCCGCAAACGCAGAAGTTGCCACTATCGCCATTAAAATTGCTAAAATAGTTTTCTTCACTTTTCTTCCTTTCTTCCTTTCGTTCAATAAAAAAAATCGCCTTGATGAAAGGCGGTTGGAAGCTAGAAATACTATCAACAAGAAATAGCACAGTATATTCAAGTTTTTCAACTTTTATTTTACTGTCTTCCAACCAATGGTTGGAGTTTTTCGTCCTTGGACGCTTGTTGACGAGGATTTCTAGGCCTCCATACACAGAATCGCTGTGTACATATATACCTTACATAATTTTTTTTAATATATCAAGAAAATTTTGCAAATTTAATTTGTAACTCTTTTTTTAAAAACAGTTGACAAGAATAAAGTTTTACTTATAATGTCAGCAGATTTAACGGCATATCCGGTTAAACAAATTGTTTTTATGAAAAGAAATTATTATGAAAAAAGAACATAAAAAATTAGACATTCAATCCGGCTTTAAAAAAGTATTTTCCTTTTTAATGCATCATACTGCACTTGTTGTTTTGATGTGTTTTATATTGTATATTATATCTTATTCTTCGGATTTGAAAAATTGGATTGAAAACTTTCAAATTAAATCTTTAAAACTTCATGTGTTTGCTCAAGCGGTTATTTTCTTGTTGATTACACTGAATGTTTTTAAGTTTTTAAGAAATGTTGTCGGGGAAAAATTACTGGTAAAGGCGAATATTGATGTTGGGATCAAATATTCAATTTCAGTGTTAATCGGATACATCGGTTGGGTTATTGCCGGTTGGGGTGTGTTATCAATCTTTGGTATAAATATGGATAAGCTTGCGATGGTTTTAGGCGCTTTATCAGTTGGTTTAGGATTCGGATTGCAACACATAGTCAATAACTTTTTTTCCGGAGTTTTGATTTTATTCGAACGTCCGATTAAAAAAGGTGATTGGGTTATTGTAAACGGTAAAGAAGGTATTGTAACCAATATTAAGATTCGTTCGACAGAATTAAAAACTTTTGATGAAACTTCTGTTGTTATTCCGAATGCGGATATTTTGTCTAATTCGTTAGTAAATATGACACATACGGATATGTTGGGCAGAGTTGTTATTCGAGTCGGTGTTTCTTATGACAGTGATTTACATAAAGTGGAAAAAATTTTGATTGAATGCGCAAAACGTCATCCAAAGATCGAACAAGGACGTGAACCTGCGGTTTTTTTAAGTGAATTTGGTGATAGTTCTATAAATTTTGAGTTGATGGTTATTATTTGTGATGTGATGTGCAAAAAAAAGAGCCCAAAGCGATATTATGTTTGACATATACGATACTTTTGCAAAAGAAGGAATTGAAATTCCTTTCCCGCAAAGAGTTGTTCAGTTAAAGGAGAAAAAATAAATGGAATTTTTAATCAGCTTATTATTCGGATATATCTTGGGATCAGTTCCTTTCGGGTTGATCTTGTGCTATTTAGCAGGTTATGGCGATATTCGCAAATCCGGTTCGGGAAATATCGGAACAACAAATGTTTTACGAGTCACAAAGCGTAAAGATTTGACTTTGCTTACATTGATTTTGGATGCCGGTAAGGCTGGTTTTGCCGCTTTAATTGCCTATGCCGTCTCTCAAGACCCTCAAATAGGATTGATTGCCGGTGTCGGTGGTGTGTTGGGGCATAATTTCCCGATATGGTTGAATTTTAAAGGTGGAAAAGGGGTTGCTTCTACTTTGGGTATGATGTTGGCAACTGCACCAACAGTCGGCGTTCTATCTTGTTTAACGTGGGTGTTTATGGCATTTGTTTTTAAGTATTCATCTTTATCTGCATTGACAGCATTGACGTTTGCGCCTTTTTATGCATTGTTTTTGGGTAAAGGCGAAGCGTATGTTTTGGCATATGCTTTTTTGGCGCTTTTATCAATCATCAGACACAGGGCAAATATTGAACGCTTGCTCAATAAAACGGAAACAAAAATAAACTTTAAGAAAAATAAAAAATGAAGATAAGACACCTGTCCGAAGAAGAAAGAATTGCCTGGTTGCGACTTGCCAGAAGTGAAAATGTCGGTCCGGCAACAATGGAAAAATTGATGAGCTTTTATGAAAAGCCTTCGGACGCTTTGGTGGCCCTGCCAGAATTGGCTGCAAGGGGCGGACAGATGTCTAAAATAAAAATCTTTCCGAAAGCGCAAGCCGAAAAAGAAATAGATGCTTTGAATTTAATCGGTGGAAGCTTTGTTTTTTCTTGTGATGAAAAATATTCGGATTTGCTTGGTACAATTAAAAATCCGCCGGCTGTGTTATCTGTTTTGGGGAAAATATCTCTTTTAAAGCAAAAAGCGGTTGCATTTGTCGGTTCGCGTAATGCTTCATTGAACGGAAAAAATTTAACAAGGCAGTTGGCTTTTGCGTGTGTTGAAAATAATATCAATGTCGTGTCCGGTATGGCTTTGGGTATAGATGGCGCAGCGCATGAAGGTGCTTTAGCTTCTCATCATTCGGAAGTTGGAACAATTGCAGTTTTAGGGTGCGGTGTTGATGTCGTTTATCCGACAGAACATAAAAAAATGTATGATCAAATTAAGGAAAAAGGGCTGATCGTTTCTGATTTTCCTTTTGGTACTTGTCCAAATGCAGTTCATTTTCCAAGACGAAACAGAATTATTGCCGGATTGTCCGCGGGAACAATTGTTATTGAGGCAAAGAAAAATTCAGGTTCTTTAATTACAGCCCATTTTGTGCAAGAACAACAACGTGTTTTGATGGCTGTTCCAGGTTCTCCTTTGGATGATAGAAGTATTGAACCGAATAAATTGATAAAAAACGGTGCTGTGATGGTTCAATCGGCTCAAGATATTTTTGATGCTATCAATTTTGAACAAAATGATTTTGCATTAAGTCAAAAGCAAGAAGATATAAATATTTTTCACTTGCCTGCAAACGATGATATTGACAAAGCACGACCTTTGGTTTTATCTGCTCTTTCAACCGATTCGGTAAAAGAAGAAGATTTATGTGCAGAATTATCCTTGCCAAATTCAGTGGTAAGTGTTATCTTACTTGAATTGGAATTGGCGGGTCGTTTGGAACGCCATTCAATGGGCAGGGTGTCTTTAATCGGCAACGTAAAGGCACAAAAAACAGATGAAGAAATGTTATTTGAAGAATAAAGAGGTGTAAAATGAAGCTTGTAATCGTGGAATCTCCGGCAAAAGCAAAGACAATCAATAAATATTTAGGTAAGGATTATCAAGTGATAGCAAGTTTCGGTCATATTCGCGATTTACCTGCAAAAGATGGATCTGTTCTGCCGGATAAAGATTTTGAAATGACTTGGGGAATAGAGCCAAAAGCCGAAAAACATGTGCGCGATATTTTAAGTGCTGTTGCAAAAGCGGACGAAATTTATCTGGCGTCCGACCCGGATAGAGAAGGGGAAGCAATTGCGTGGCATATCGTACAAGAACTGACAAAGCGTAAGAAATTAAAAGTTCCTGTACACAGAATTACTTTTAACGAAATTACAAAACATTCTGTTTTGGAAGCAATCAAAAATCCGCGTGAAATTGACATCAATTTGGTCGATGCTTATTTAGCGCGTCGAGCCTTGGATTATTTAGTCGGTTTTACTTTATCGCCTGTTTTATGGCGCAAATTACCGGGCAGCAAGTCTGCCGGTCGTGTGCAATCGGTTGCGTTAAGGCTTGTTTGCGACAGAGAAAGTGAAATTGAGGCATTTAAACCGCAGGAATATTGGAACTTATCTGCCTTAATGGAAACGCTTGGTAAAGAAGAATTTAAAGCCTCTTTAACTTATGTTGATGGCAAAAAATTGGATAAATTTACCTATTCCACAGAAGAACAGGCAACAGCTATAAAAAATCGTGTTTTGTCAGCCTCTTTTGCGGTGGGTGAAATTGAAAAAAAGCAAGTTAAGCGCAATCCTGCACCGGCTTTTACAACATCTACGTTGCAACAAGAGGCTTCAAGAAAATTGGGTTTTGCCGCCAAAAAAACAATGAAAATTGCGCAAGAACTTTATGAAGGTGTTGAAATTAACGGCGACAGAACCGGCTTAATCACGTATATGAGAACGGACGGCGTGGCTTTGGCTGAAGAGGCTGTTGCGGCTATGCGGGAATTTATTTCAAAAGAATATGGAAAAGATTATTTGCCGGAAAAACCCAGATTTTACAAGAATAAAGTAAAAAATGCTCAAGAAGCACATGAAGCTATTCGTCCCACAAATATTAATCGAACCCCCGAACAAATGGCAAATGTTTTGGATAAAGATCATTTGCGTTTGTACGAGTTGATTTGGAAACGTGCTTTGGCTTGTCAAATGGAAAGCACAGTATTGGATAAAGTATCTGTTGATATACCTTCTTCCGATAAATCCTTGATTTTGCATGCAACAGGGCAAACAATTGCTTTTGCCGGATTTATAAAAGTATATAAAGAAGATATTGATGATGAAAAAGAAGAAGAGGGTGGCCTGCTGCCTTTGATGAATACTGGCGATGCTTTAACCTTGAAACAAGTTGATGCAGACCAGCATTTTACTGAACCTCCTCCACGTTATACAGAAGCAAGCTTAGTCAAAAAGATGGAAGAATTAGGAATTGGACGGCCTTCTACATATGCTTCGATTTTGTCAGTTTTGCAAGACAGACAGTATGTCATATTGGACAAGAAAAAACGTTTCGTTCCTGAAGACAGAGGGCGTGTCGTTACGGCTTTTTTGGAAAATTATTTTAATCAATATGTTCAATATGATTTTACGGCTAATTTGGAAACATTGTTGGATGACATTACTTCCGGTGAAGCAAAATGGAAAGATGTTTTAAAAGATTTTTGGACAGGCTTTAACAAAACAGTGCAAGAGGTTTCTCCTTATAAAACAGCAGATGTTTTACAAAAGGTAGATGCTGCTTTGGAAGCACATTTATTTCCAACTCCGCAAAGCAGAGTATGTCCCGAATGTCATAAGGGAACGCTTTCTTTAAAAGTCGGACGGTATGGGGCTTTTATCGGTTGTTCAGAATATCCGAATTGTAAATATACACGGCAATTTTCTAATGCTTTGATTGATGGTGATGATGAAAATGCCGATGCAAGCGAAACACAGACAGCAGACGAAGCATCGCGTGTTCTTGGAAATGATGCGGCTGGCTTAGAAGTTTTATTGAAAAAAGGACCTTACGGTTGGTATGTCCAACACGGACAAGGTAAAGAAGCAAAACGCATTTCCGTTCCAAAAAATATGAATACAGATACTTTGTCTTTAGAACAGGGGTTAAGTCTTTTATCTTTGCCGCGAATTTTGGGAAATGATCCGGATACAAATGAAATTATCGAAGCATCAATCGGCAGATTCGGTCCTTACGTTAAAAGGGGTAAAACTTTCCAATCATTAACTGCCTCGGATGATGTTTTGACTATTGATTTAGCGCGGGCATTGGCTCTTTTGAAAAATTCAAAAGAACGTAAAAAGGATGAAGGCGAATCGCTTGGCGAATATGAAGGTTCTCCTGTTTTATGGATTATCGGACGGTATGGTCCTTACATAAAATGGAATAAAGAAAATATCGCTTTGCCGAAGGAGATGAAATCGCCGGAACACAAGCCTTCATTGGAACAGGTCATTGAATTGATAAAGAAAAAAGATAAAAAATAAAAATTTTACTAGCCAAACGCAAAAAAAAACGTTATAAGGTCGGTATTATATCATTTTAAGTAAAGAGGAATATAAATGACAAAAAGAATTGGTATTTTAACAAGTGGCGGAGATTGTTCCGGTTTGAATACAGTTATTTGGGCTGTTACATTGGCGGCAACTTCCAGAGGTTGGGAAGTCTATGGTATTGAAAATGCGGCTGACGGATTGATATGTCGTCCAATGCGTTATAGAAAATTAACGATGACATCTTTCGATTTCCCTTTTGCAAGATTGGGTGGTACGATGTTGGGAACAAATAATTCCGGTACGCCGAATATGTTAAAACAATCTGATGGTACTTATGAAGAAGTTTCCGACGATCAAATTATACAACGTTTTAAGGACGGTGTGGCAGAACTTGGTTTAGAAGCTTTAGTCGTTATTGGTGGCGATGGCAGTATGGCAATTGTCAGTGAATATTGCAAAAAAGCTGGTGTTAAAATGATTGGAATTCCAAAGACAATCGATAATGATGCACCGGTTACGGATATTGCTGTCGGCTTTGCAACCGCAAGAAATATTGTTATGCATGCAATGGATGAAATTGTGTCAACGGCTGTTTCCCATGAACGCATTATGATTGTTGAAGTCATGGGACGCGGAGCAGGGCATTTGGCTTTGGAAGGGGCTATTGCCGGATTGGCTGATATTTGCTTAATTCCGGAAGTTCCTTATACATATGAAGGCGTGCTTGAAAAGTTGCGTTCTATGCGTCAAACCGGCAAAAGACACGGGCTTTTCGTTATTGCAGAAGGCATTAAAACACCGGAAGGTCAATATGCATTTTCTTCTAACGGTTATACTTTTGGCGGTGTATCTGGTTATTTCGTTGACAGATTGTCAAAAGAACCGGACAAATTTAATGTCAGAGCAACCGTTTTGGGACACGTGCAACGCGGAGGATCTCCTGTGGCAGAGGACAGAATTTTGGCAGCATCATTCGGTGAGCATGCCGTTCATTTGTTGGAGCAAGGTTTGACTAATCGCTTTGTAATGTCAAAAGATGGTAAGATTTGCGATATGGATTTGGCAGAAGCAATTGCTTTGCCTCATAATATTGTCAATCCGAATGGCGCAATGGTTCAAGTTGCAAAAGGTTTAGGTATGTATATTGGCGAATAAAACAAAAGACCTCTTGCGCTTTTTAAAATAAGACACTATAATATACAATGGTATTTATGAAAGGATGAAAAAAATGAATACAGAAAAACAAGATAAACATTTGGAAGCTTTGAAAGAAAAGCACCACGCATTGGATTTGATGATTGAAGAAGAAATGGCACGTCCTGCACCGAATGATGCCTCTATTCAAGAATG
>JBJFAP010000042.1:0-3550 GCA_051887975.1 Alphaproteobacteria bacterium
CGATGACAAGTGAAGAAATGTTGCAAGCCAGCGTTATCCATTCCGTTGCGGGATTATTAAAAGACGGCGATTTGATTACGCAAAGGCCGTTCAGAAGTCCGCATCATTCCGCCTCTATGCCGGCTTTGGTTGGTGGCGGTATCAAAGCCAAACCGGGTGAAATTTCCTTGGCGCATGCCGGTGTGTTATTTCTTGATGAATTGCCGGAATTTTCGCGTCAAGCGTTGGAAGCGTTGCGTCAGCCTTTGGAAACGGGAGAAGTTTCTGTTGCGCGTGTCAATGGGCATATTACGTATCCGGCAAGATTTCAATTGATTGCCGCAATGAATCCTTGTAAATGCGGTTATTTGGGAATAGCCGGTCATGAATGCCACAGAGCACCTCGTTGCGCCCAAGAATATCAATCGAAATTATCCGGTCCTTTTTTGGACAGAATTGATTTATTTGTCGAAATGACGCCTTTATCACCGATTGATTTGCAAAGCGATAAATTTGAAAAAGGCGAAACTTCGGCTGTTATTGCGGATCGCGTCAAAAAGGCAATTGATTTTGCGCGCCCCAGATATGAAGGACAAAATATTCACCGCAACGCAGATGTTTCCGCCGCGTTATTGGAAAAGTTATCTGTGCTTGATGACGCTTGTCGTGCGTTGTTAGCGCAAGCATCTGAAAAATTTTCTTTATCTGCGCGTGGGTATTATCGAACTTTACGTGTTGCGCGGACAATTGCGGATTTAAGCTTATCCGAAAATATAAAACCCGAACATATTGCAGAGGCTTTGTCGTTCCGCCGAATGATTGTGGAGAGTTCATGACATGACAAAGTGGGCTGTTTATTTTTTAGTCATTACGCAAATTATTTTCCTGTTAAGGTTGTATTTTTTGCGCGCACATTGGCATAAACAAAAAAGAAAATGGCTCAATCAAATCGAAAAAACACAAGAAGTGCTTTGCGCTTGTCCTTTGGGGTATTTTTATTTTTTATTCGATTCAAATCATACTCAAGTTTGTTCAAGGCGTTTGGCGGTTTTATTGGGAATTTATGAATTGCCGCCATCCTTTGAAATTTTGCTGAAAAAATTGTCTGAAGAAAGTCAAAAAGCCCTTTTTTTTAAAACAGAGCAATTGCATAAAACGGGGCTGTCTTTTTCTTTAACGGTTCTGACCCAAGGCGAAAACAGACGCTTTACAGTACAGGGGTCGCGAATTACGGCAGCTTCTGGGCAAGATATTGCCGATATTTTATGGTTCGAAGATCAAACGGATTTGTTATCCGAAAACGATTCTTTATTGCAACAAATATCCGCTTATCGTATGCGGGATAAATTATTTATGGAAGCATTAGACGGCTTGCCTTTTCCGTTATGGTTGCGCAATTGGGATTTAAGTATGGCGTATTGCAACAAGGCATATTTAAAATTATTCGGTGCAAAAACAAGACAGGAAGTGCTTTCTTCAAAGACAGAATTGGCATACGATTCCAAAGATAAAATGGGGGCAAAGTTATTGGCTGTTGCCGCGCGTTCTTCCGGAGAAGAAAAATCCGAAACAGGTCGCTTTATCGTTGATAAGAAAACACATTTAATGTGCTTACACGAAATTCCTTTGGAAGCATCAACAACAGAACGGTTTTTATTGGGATTTATCGAAGATGTACAACAACAAGAAACGTTAAAGGAAAGTTTACAAAATTATTTAAAAGCGCAATATCAGGTTTTAGGTGCATTATCTTCCGGTATCGTCATTTTTGATGCGGCCGGATATGTACAATTTTACAATAAAGCTTTTTGTGATTTGTGGAAATTACCGGAAGAATGGTTAATCAATGCACCGTCTTATGCGGCAATTTTGGAAAAACTGCGCGAAAAACGTCTTTTGCCGGAGCAAGGAAACTTTATTCAATACAAACATTTTCAACTTGAATCTTTTGCAACACTTTCTAAATTAGAGGAAGATATTTTATATTTACCGAACGGGCGTATTTATAAGCGAATGATGAATCCGTATCCGTTAGGCGGGGTTGTAATGACTTTTGATGATGTAACAGACAAAGTATCTTTGGAACGGCAATATAACGAACAATTAACCAATCAACAGCGTATTTTAAATAAAATGATTCAAGGGCTTTTGATTTTTAATCAAGAGGGTCGATTAAAAGGCTATAATACACCTTATGTAAAAATGTTTGAAGCCGATGACGATTTTTTGAAATCAGAACCTTTGTTGCAAGATGTTTTAAATTCACAAAAAAATATTTTGTGTTCTTCAGATGATGTATGGGATTTGCTCAAACAAAAAATTCTTTTGCAAATGGAAACGGAAGAACAATTGACCGTACAATTAAATAAAACACAAAATTGTGTCATCAAAAGCACGCATTTGCCGGATGGCGGCTTATTGATTACATACGAGTTGAAATAAAAACTTGCATTGACATAAATAACGTGTTAGAACAAAGTATTAAAAGGGAGATTTTTATGCAAAAACAAACAGGTCGTTCGATGATTGAAATGCTTTCGGTTATTGCTATCATAGCCGTTTTGACGATATTGGTTTTTTGGGGATTGCGTTATGCAATGTCAAAAAGGATGGCAAATGTTATTGTAAATGATGCTTATTTGGTTTTTATGGATAAACATTCTGAAACTATGCCTGTTAACGTTGAATATACAAATGTTGCTTTTACAACCGAATCGGGAAAACCGTTTGCTTACAGAAATGATTTGCGCGGTGCGCTTTACGTTAAAGTAAGTGAAGTTGATATGATGACGTGTAAACGCATATTGGAAATGTCAAAAAACAAATTTAATGTCTATACGATGGAAAATACGCCTTTTACAACATGTGAAGATATAAATGAAATTGTTTTTGATTTGAATAATGCCGGTGCACCGGTCGAATGTTTGTCTATCGATGATTGCGGATATGAAAAATATTGTTCCTCAAAAGGACAATGTGAAATGTGTCCGGAAGGAATGGAAATAAATGACGGTGGTAATGGGTGTACTTGCGTTGGTGATTTTACTTATTGCACAGACGGTGAAGAACAGTGGTGTTGCGCCAATGACGGCGAATTGATTTGCGGTGCACATTTAGGAGAAAATCAATGTGTTGTTTCAGACGGTCAATGTGAATGGACATTTGATGCGGTATCTTCCGAAACAATGTGTTATACCGATTGCCATTATATTGTAGAAGCTGTCGATGCAACCGCGCAAATGACAACCGATTGCCATTATATTGTAGAAGCCGTCGATGCGACCGCGCAAATGACAACTGATTGCAGCTATACAATCGGAGAAATGTCCGAAACAACGACTTATACTTTTCCAAACGGTGAAACACAAGAGCTTGCAACATCGACTTTAACGGAAGATACGGGTTGCGCAAGCGGTTATTATTGCTTATTGAATTGGACACAGCCGTCTTGGAATATAACGGATGCTTATCCGACTGCCGCCGCGGACAGAACGGGAAAAATTTATGGCCGTTGCGAAAAAGTCGATGAACACTTTGCGATGCCGATTATTTCCGGCGATGCGGCCGGCAC
>JBJFAP010000043.1:0-3545 GCA_051887975.1 Alphaproteobacteria bacterium
ATTAATTTTCTGTGGTAATTCTTCAATTGACCATATTGTAACTCATCGAAGCACAAAGGATGTAATAGGTGGAAGTGCCGTAAATGCAGCTATTTGGGGCCAGACAAGATGTTAAAATGATACGCGATTCAATCTCAAAAGCTTCTGATCGTTTGGTAGAGTTGAAACTTCAAAAACAACTGAATGTACAGGAAAAAGAGCTTAAACGCAAAGAAGAAGGCCTTTTTCTTGGAACAAGCTCGTATCGACATTTCCGCTGAAGATGAAATTGATCTTCTTCGTGGTATTAACGGAATTGAATTTGATTTATATCCGATTTTTGAAGTACAAAATATTAAATTCACTGATTAAGTGAGGCCAATATACTTTTTAATATTAAAATGAAATCCATAAAAAATATTTTTTATTAGATTACGATCTTATTTTCTTCTATAAAGGATGCTTTTCCATTTTCACATTCCAATACATGTAAACTCACATTTTTAATCGGAAAGGATTTATTTTTATTTGACCACTCAAGATTTTTTACAATGTGATATATAATGTTAATTACGCCTGAGTGGGTTACAATAGCAGCTTTATCGTTTGTTTGATCTTTTAATAATTCGCAAAAAGTATCTTTAATTCTATTAAAAAAGTCTATTGGGCTTTCTCCATTCGGATAACATTCGTCCATTCTCAGTGTGTTAAAAAACAAACCGGGATATTTTTCCAATGCGACAGAATTAAGCATACCGGCTAAATCGCCGTTATTCATTTCTCGCCAACTATCTGATAGAAACATGGGAATATTTAATTGTTTCTGTATTGCTTTAGCTGTTTGTACAGCTCTTTTTAAGTCGCTAGATATAATTTTAGATATTGGATATTCTTGCTGATGTGCTTTAAAAAAATGAGCCAGTTGATTTGCTTGTCTTTCTCCTTCTTCTATTAACCCCAAATTAGCCCAACCGCCCCTATATCGGTCATCATCTTTACCATGTCTGATTAAATATACTTTCATCAATTTCTCCTTTCTTTAAAAAATATACAAATTGAGTTGCTAATTTTAATAATGTACTCTTCTCAATAATGGAAGTAAACTGAAATAAATTTTTATTTTTACATATAAAATCTATCAATAATCCTTCATTTTTTTTATACTTTTTTCATATTCATAAATTATAACTGCCGAATCAATAGAGAGATTTATTTCTATCATTTTTGGAACAGGGAAAAGGGAAGATATTTGCTCATAGCCTCGAAATTCTCTTTTGAAATCAGATAAGAATAAGAACTTAAAAAAGTATTTGTTTTTATTTTTATAAAGGACCCCATTAATAGAATTGTGTTGAATATCAGTATGTTGAATGTTATATCCCATACATTTTATTACGTCTGATAGGTATTCCAATTTAAAATTCAAAGAAGAAGTTTTAGGAATTTTATGAGAATATCCTATATTTGAAACCTTTTCTACTTTTTTATGAATCATTGAAGTAAAGTTCATTTCAGTCTTTTCCTTTCAATAATAAATTTTGGAAAAGTAATTCATTGCTACATAATTGGCTTAAAAGGTCCTTATTAATTGCTTCATATCTTTTGATTTTTACTAATATAAATTGAAATGTGTTAATACTTTTTGTTATTAGTTCAATTAACCGTTTGTTTGTGCTTATGTTTTCAGAAAAAAATAGTTTAAATTGTAACTGAAGTATTTTTTTTAATTGAATTAAACACAAAGTAATTTCTTCCTGTTTCTGTGGAGAATAATCTTTGATATTTTGTAAAAATTGTATAATTCCTGCTTGGGAATTTTTTAAAAAAAATAGTTTTTTGTGCAGTAAATTCATATACATCTCTGAATAGTTCACATCTTTATAACTCTTTTTTATTTCTGAGTATTCACAATATGTAGCGGCCATATCTCTTTTAGTTTTATAGTAATAATCAACATATGCTGTATACCAGTTTTTTATTTCATCCAGTGAAAAAATTTGTTTTGTAAAAAGAGTCGACAAAGCCTTAATATGTTCAAAAGTTATAAAACCATCCTTAAAAATTTTTAGATATTATTTCCCGCATAAATCATCGTAAACCACATTGTTTCTATCAATTTGACGGAGGGTTTCGGGGGTGTCGTGCTCATAATCTGCATACACCGGTTCGTATAAAAGGCAAAAATCACTGTTTATATTTGTCGTGCAACCGGCGGATGCGGTCAATATCGACAACATTATCACGTATCGTCTTAGCTTTTTGAACATTTTCCAAGGTTCCTGTCATTGTTTTTACTTGTTCTTTGTGTTTTCTTTTTTGATAGCCCAGCAGGTATAAAATTGCCAAACCACCGGCGATTATCCAGTATTTACCCTTATTCCAAAGGTTTGTTATTCTATCCAACATCTTGTTTTTGCCTTTCCTTTAACCCAATATCTCGTGTACCACTTACGCCAAGCACAATACCTAGTCCCATCAGCAGATATTCTTGGTTCCACGTTTGGGACGCTAAAAAAACGGGACAACCACACAGTTGTGAAATCGTAGTGATAGCGAAGATGACGCCGAAGGCGGTCCCGAACGAAGTGAGTGGATGAGGAATATTGATGACGAACAATATCCCGTAGCATAAAATCCAACCGATTGTTGGTAATGCTCCGGAAGTGACGACAAAAGGTCATGATAAAGACCCGTTTTTCTTTCGTAATGCCAAATAATGTGTTTGACCTTCTTCAAACTCAACAGGTTCGGATAGCGTTAAAGTCATGCCATTTTTTGACAGGATTTCACCGCCTGAACCCCAATGCGGCATATCATGCGTGATAGAAATCAAATCCCCATAGCTTGGGATCAGACCTTCCAGTTCGGTTGAAAATGTCACAATTCGCCGGCGATATCGGTTTGCCAACGCCATATAAGTTGCTTCTCGTAATGCTTGGTCTTTGTTTGTACATCAAAATAGCTCAACTGTCGCTGTTTTATCAGAAGAAGAGCCTTATCTATGGACTTATCGGTCAGCCTTGCATCAATGCGCCACTGAATGGTTTTATTGTCCATACCTGCGTTGTTATTTGCAAAATAAAGGCCTCTTTGAAAAGCTACATCAATCTCTATTTTATCGATTACGCTTTCGGTCGGATTTAATACAAAAGGTCCGCATACCTCATCTTTTAGCAGTTCTTGCCCGGCAACTTCAGGCGAAGTTACAACATCATCGTGAAACAAGGTATTTTGTTCACCTGGATTAATTATTTGATAAGTAATCTCTTCAAATGAATTAATCGGAGTATCTTCAATTCTTATTTGTTCGATGTTGTATTCACCTAGACCGATGCAGTGGAGCTGATAAACATACTGTTCATCATTCGCATATGCATAATAAGGCTGACTAGCAAAGTCCGGATAAATAAGGTGTCGTCCATAAATAACCGGTATCGGACTACCGAGCCTTGCTTGGTTTCCTTGCGCTTGCAAAGAGTATGTCGGACTTTGTGCCGCTATGGAGTTGGCCGAGCCGGTCACCGTTTTTAATGATCCGGACAGTCTTTCAAACTCGGCATTAACAC
>JBJFAP010000044.1:0-3507 GCA_051887975.1 Alphaproteobacteria bacterium
ATAGCCGCAACGGCAACCGCGATGGATACAATCGAAGCAACGTTTTGCGGCAATTTTTCCAAAAAATTAAAACCAAACGCCATCAAACCATAGTTCAGAGCACCGATAACGACTAACCAATAACAAATCAATTTTAACATATTATTTTTTCTTTCATTTTGATTTGAGCCAAGATATTTTCAACATCAGCCACTTCATCCGCGATATTTTCTATGTTGGCTCAATCATGCAATTCTTTACAAAGTTCTTTTGTCAGTTCTGACATTTCTTCGATTGCCATCACTTTTTGCGAAGTTTCGCAAAAAATGCTGTTGCTTTTTCATCAATTTTTTGTTCTTTTTCCGTTTTTAAAACTTTACTTTATAAAACACACTTGCCACACATAATTACTTCCTTGCGGGGACAAGCTTGATGGCCAAAGCATTAGCACGATAACTTTGATGCGAAAACAAAAACACCCACAACCAAGAAGACGTTTGTTTATCAATTACCAAATCAATCACTTCATCAGCACCTTTGTTTTTCGCCTTTGAAATCAAATCATCAGCAATATAAATATCATTCGTACATATCAAATTAAACAAAAAACAAGTTTTGACATACTCTCCGCGCACACGCCCGACCACATTATAATCTTTACGCGTAAAATCCGTTGAAAGCGTTGATATCGGCATTTCAGGATCATTTTTAGAAACAATCGTGGAAACATCTGCACAACTTGCCAATAAAAACAAGCACAAAACAAATAAAAGTGAACGCATTGTTATATCCTTTCTTTTAAAATAGTATGCCCTTAAAAGTGCAATTGTTTCAACAAAAGTTTGTTTAATCTTGACTTGTTCTGTATGGCGCAAAAGTATCTTCGATTAACGCTTCGTTGACTTTCACTTTATTTTTCTGTCCGTAGTAAGACAAAACTTCGGTATATACAGAATCAATAACTTGTTCAGACAATCCAGCATTAAACAATTGCTTTTCGACAACGTCTTGTTGTTCATCAGACGAAGCAATTGCTTTTACCTTTGCCAAGATATAATCATTTTGTCCGGCAGACAACAATAAAACATCGCCTTGTTTTGCGTCAAATAAAGCTTTGACATCTGCTGCGGATACGCCTTTTACATCTTCTCTGCGAACATCCTTTAAATCCTGTGTTTCCAAATGATATGTTTTTGCCGTCTTTGAAAAATCTTTTTGAGCTGATTCGAAAACTTTTTGTGCAAAATCAGCGGCATTTTTATTTTGCTCATCTTTTTTCCATTCGGCAACAAGTTCATCCTTCACTGCATCAAACGGTTTTAACGCACTTGCTTTGACATCCAAAACTTGCGCAACAATATATCCGTTTTCGAAGTCATATAAAGGAGAAACATCACCCTTTTTCATCATAAATATTTTTTGCGTCAACTCTGTCGGCAAATTCATCGATGTTTTACCGTCATCTTTAAGGCCGGAAACATCAACCCAAACAATATCGTTTGCTTGTAAATTAATCAACTTTGCCGCATCAGCCAAAGAAGCCCCTTCACCCAAAGCATTGTCCAGCGTCTTTGATTTTTCAAGCAAAATATCATAAGCACGTTCGGCTTGAATGTTTGCTTTTATATCTGCTTTTACGTCAGAAAAAGGCGTTTGTTTTGCTTTTTCAACTTCGCGAACAATCAAAATATGAAAGCCGAACTGACTTTCAACCGGTGGCAAAACTTTCCCCGATTCAGCGTTAAAAACGGCTTCTCCGACACTTTCAACGACACCATTTTTTTCAATCCAACCCAAATCAATGTCTTCCTGATTGGCTTTTTCTTTGGCAATTTGTTTAAAGTTTTCAGCGGTCAATTCTTCATATAAAGCTTGTGCTGTTTCGCTGTCCTTGACCAAAATTTGTTCAACCTTACGTTTTTCAGGCGTTGCATATATGTTTTGACGCGCTTCATAAACCGCCTTTACTTCATCTTCCGAAACGGCAATGGATTTTGCCAATTCATCAGGAGTCAATCGCAACACGTTAATTTGACGATATTCCGGTGTATACAAATTTTCTTCCATCGCTTCATAATAGTTTTTTAAAGTTTTTTCATCCGGCTTTCCCTTAATTTCAACAAAAGCAGCCGGCAATAAAATAGTTTCAAAATCACGCCGTTCACTTTTGTATGAATAAATTGTATCTTGTTCAAATTCAGGAACGCGGATAACTGCGGCAGCCGCATCTGTGAAATGCTTGCGTGCCAATTCCTCACGCAAAGCAATGGTTAATTCCTGTTCTGACATTTGCATACGATTCAAATACACTTGTATCATTGACGGATCATATGTTCCTGTTATTGTTTGAAAATTCGGATTATTAACGATATAATTTCCAACAGCGTTTGATGAAGCAACTAAGCCCAAATCTTCAGCAACTTCTGCGGACAAAAAAGCTTTGACTTTATTTGCAATTGTTTGTGGCAAAATTCCCATTGTCAAAGCCGTTTGAATGGAAACATATTGACCGGTTAAAGAAGTCATCTGTCTTGCTTGTTTTTCAACATCACGAACAAGCTCTTGCGGCTTTACGACACGATTACCAACACGAATGGCATCCGTTTTTGCACCCCAAAGACTCGTCATTTGTCCAAGTCCGAACAGACCACCCATACTCAATGCTATCAACAGTAATAATAACTTTGCACCCCAAGTTTCCGTTAATTTTCTGAAAAACATTATCATTTGCGTACACCTTTTCTTTATTTTAATAATGACAGAAGCATACGCGATTTTTTTCTTTTTTTCAATAAAAATTTAGATTCTCTTTTTCAAAACAAGCGCGTCCTGTCTTCCTTGCGTTGTTTTATAATAGTTTTTACGCACACCGGCTTTCTGAAAACCGCATTTTTCATATAATTTCAAAGCGGCTTGGTTATTGACATTGACTTCCAAAAAAAGGCTTACCACTTGAAAATTTTTTATATATTCGCACATTTTTTGAATCATTGTTTCGGCAACGCCTTGCCGTCTGAAATCCGGCGACACACATAAAGTTAAAATTTCAGCGTCTTCTCCGCAAACGGAACAGACAATCATTCCTTTTTCACAAATAAGCCCTCGTGTCGTGGATAATTTTAAAAGATTTTTGAACTCTTCTGTTTTCCAAGAATTTTCAAAACTTTTTGCATGCAAGGCCGCCATCAATTCAGCGCAAGCAAAGTTTAAATATTCAAATTGACACATCGGCTTCCCGCATATAAAGAGGAATTGCCGGTTTCGGATTATCCAATCGCGACAATGCAATTCGACCGATAGCAACCGAAGTTGGCGAAATTTTGACAACATCTTCGCATTTTATCTGCTGAGCCAGTGCTTGCCCCCCCGTTCCGACAGCAGAAAAAGGAAGCATTTTTTTCAATTCTTCCGCTGTTAAAATTGCCGGTTCATCAACACCGATTCCGTTTTCATCAAAAGATTGAACAAAAAAATCCCCGCGATGCGTGTCCAAAACAACTTTTGCGGGTTTGCCCAAAGGAGAACTCC
>JBJFAP010000045.1:0-3459 GCA_051887975.1 Alphaproteobacteria bacterium
CAAAATCGGCGTGTCCCGGTGTGTCAACAATATTGATACGCGTGCCTTTCCATACAATGGACGTACATTTTGCAAGAATGGTGATTCCGCGTTCGCGTTCCAAATCGCCGCTATCCATTACGCAAGTATCTACTTGCTGATTTTCTCTGAAAGTGCCGCTTTGCTTTAAAAAAGCATCGCATAAAGTTGTTTTTCCGTGGTCAACGTGTGCAATAATTGCAACATTTCTGATATCTTCTGTCATTTTAATCCTCTTTTTTTATCGGCGCATTATACACCTTTTTTTTGAAAAAAGATAGCAGAAAATTTAAAAATTGGAAAAATTATTCACTTTTTTCAATATCCAAAGGCTCTTTGCCGACAATTTTTTCGGATTCGATAATTAACTTATCGATTTGTGCTTTCGCATCTGCCAACTTTGCATCGCATTGTTTTTTGAGCTGCATTCCGCGTTTATATGTGTTCATCGCTTCTTCCAAGCCGATACGTCCGCTTTCCAAATTACGAACAAGCGTTTCCAATTCTTGCAACATTTCATCAAAAGTTTGTTCTGCCATTTTTACCTCTTGAAAGAAATTATACACAAAACAAAATAAAAAGAAAAGCTTTTTTTAAACAAAACGTTAATAATTGGTATGATAACATAAAACAAAAGGAGCAGTTATGCAAAAAGAAAAAACGGTAAAAGAAATATCTGTCGAACGCGGGGAATATATGCGACCTGTGGCTGAAGCTGAAAAAACGACAAAAGAAATCAAGCAATTCGTCAAATCCGTTAAAAAGATAAATGAATCGCATGAATGGCGTATTTTTGTTGCCGGTGGCGCACGTGCAGGAAACGACCCTATATATGAACAAGAAGCTTACCGGTTAGGTGAAGAAATCGGCAAAAAACACTTTCGGCTGTTCTTTGGACTTGCAGGGGTTGGAATTATGGGAGCCGTTGCAAAAGGTGTTTTAAAAAATTGGATGGAAGAAAATGATGAAAAAGCTTCTCCTATAAAGGGAATTACGACAGAACTTTATATGTCTTTCAATACCGAAGCAGATGAAGAAATTGTCAAGCAAGTCAAAGAAATATTGGTTGCTCATACATTGGAAGAACGTAAGAACGGTTTGCTTGCTGCGGATTTTGTTGTTTTTGCACCGGGTGGACTTGGTACTTTGGACGAATTAGCATATGATTGTGTGGCAATGCAGGACGGTTTTTTGCCATTAAAACCGATTATTATTTTTAACGTAAACGGTTATTTCCATCATATTTTAGAGTATTTAAAAGAAATTGCTCAAAAGGGTTTTGCTCGAACTGTTCCGTTTATCGTTGTTGATGATGCGTATGAAGCAGGCATTGCTTTTGAAATTTTGAAAAATATCTTTCCGGGAACAAAAACACGTGAGGAAGTGGAAGAAAAATTGGAAAGAATTATTTATGAAATGCCTTTTGTATTGGAACAAAAATCTTTGACTCCGCAACGGCCTGTTGCCGATATTTTGCAAGAAATAGAGATTATGAAGGATGATGAAAGGTTTGCAGCATCTATTGAAAAAGCATATTTGCATAAAGAAATAGAAAGAATGTACGGTCGATTGGAAAAAACAAGCCAAGATACAGCGGCGGTCAGTGAAAAATTGACACAATTAAAAAACAGAAGGAAAAAGGACAGCGATGGGATTTATTAACTTACCGATTTTAATTTTTTCATTTGTTTTGGTTTTCGGAATTTTAACAAGTTTATTTTCCGCAAAGGCAAACGTGCCGTTAATATTGGTTTTTTTATGCATCGGATTGTTAAGCGGTGATAACGGATTAGGTTTAATACAAGGTTTTATACATCCTAAAGCTGCTTTTTTTGTCGGTTCTTTAGCTCTTGCTTTGATATTATTGGACAGTGGTTATCAGACGCGATTTGAAAACGTCAAAAAAAATTTAACGCCTTCGGTTTTATTGGCAACGGCTGGTGTGTTATTTACTGCATTGTTTTTAACGCCGGCAGCGCATTTTGTCGGCGGTTTTTCCTGGACGGAAGCTTTTTTATTGGCATCAGTTATCAGCTCAACAGATGCAGCCGCTGTATTTTTTGTTCCTCGTTTGGGTGGTGTTTCGATCCGTGAAAAAATTAAATCAACATTGGAAATGGAATCGGGAAGTAATGATCCGATGGCGATTTTCTTGACTTTTTCCGTTTTAATGCTTTGCACAAAACAAATAACAAGCGTGTGGTTTTTGACATTTGATTTTGTTATGCAAATGGGAATAGGTGTTTTGTTCGGTTTTCTTTTGGGATTTATTATTCGTTGGATAATCAATAAGATTGATATTGATACCGGACTTTATCCGATTTTGCTGATAGGAATGGCATTGATTGGTTTTTCGGTGACAAATCTTTTAGGTGGAAGCGGATTTTTGGCTCTTTATATTGCGGGAATGATTTTGGGTGTTGCACATTTAAAAGGCAAGTATCAAATTTTACGTTTTCAAACAACATTAACATGGCTTTGTCAAAGTGTGTTATTTTTAACTTTGGGATTTTTTGCTGATATAAGGGAATTACCAGAGGCTGCAAAAACGGCTTTTGTGTTGAGTACTGTTTTAATGTTTATAGCAAGACCTTTGGCTGTTTTCGTTTGCTTGTTGCCGTTTGGCAGATACTCTTTTCGGGAAAAATTATTTATTTCTTTTGTGGGATTGCGTGGTGCAACTTCGATATTATTGGCTCTTGCGCCTTTTATTATGGGAATTCCTGCCGCAGGTAAAATATTTTCGATTGTCTTTTTGATGGTGTTGCTGTCTTTAAGTATGCAAGGACTGATTATTATTCCAATGTCTAAATGGTGTAAAGTTGCATTGCCTGTTTTGGAAAAGCCGGCGGAAAAGTCACAAATTGATTTGCCGGGTCTTTTAGATAGTTGTTTAATAACTTATAAATTGACAGAAAATACACCGGCAGTTTTGGGAATAAAAATCCCAAAATGGGCAATGCCTGTTTATGTGCAAAGAGGTGAGATTTCTTATAATGGTGCAAATGTAAAAGCTTTTAAGCCAAATGATGTTATTTACGTATTTGCCAGTGATGAAAAAAAAGCGGAATTGCTTGATAAATTTTACGGTGGCGGACAAAGTGAAAATTTGCTTCAAAATATGGGTGATTTTGTTTTAAGTGCAGAAGTGAAACTTAAAGAATTGGCTTATCTTTACAATGTGAAAGTACCAAAAAAATGGGAAGAAAATACATTGCGTGAAACATTGGAAGGAAATTTTTCGGATTTGGAAATCGGCGACAGATTTGTTTTCGGACAAATAGAAATTGTCGTTCGTCAAAAACAAGCCGGAAAAATTGTTGAGGTCGGATTGAATTTAGAGCCTCAAAAAAAGGTGCATTCTTTAACTAGACTATTGCAATATAAGAAGAAAAAATCATAAAATTGTCATAAAAAAAACAAAAAAAAGCTTGCAATTTT
>JBJFAP010000046.1:0-18123 GCA_051887975.1 Alphaproteobacteria bacterium
ATCCAATGTTTCACAAATTCCTGTACAGGTTATACCTTCACAACAATTATCCTTCCTAACGCCAGCACATTCAGAAACACTCCATTCTTCACATCCCCCGCACGCTTTTGCAATCGCACAACAAGCAGAATCTGTCACACAACCGCAAGCGCTGTTACTCCACGTTTTGCATGTTCCCGAGCACGTTTTATCCGGTTCGACACAAGCACAAGTTTGGCTGTCCCAAGTTTGGCAACCGCTGCAAGTTGTTTGTTGGCAATTACAACCGTTTTCCGGTGTACAAGGCGGACAAACACCATCTATGGTACATATTTCAATTGGTTGGTTGCAACATGATCCCGTATAACACGTTATCTCTATACAATCGTCGTCATCATCATCATCATCATCATCGTCATCGTCGTCGTCATCAGGTGGAATATTTCCACCACGTTTTTCAAAATAAAACGTTATTTGATTGCCTGTTTCAAGGCATATGCTTTCATCGTCTTCGTATTTTTGGTTGTTGACAAAAATATCTGCCATTGTATGTGGTTGTTGCAGTCCAAGTATGTTTCGACAAACCGCTTGCGGTATCAAATTTTCGCCTTCGCCCACAATCACACGATATATATATTCATCTTTGTCAGAACCTTTCGTATGAAAAGGATAAAATTGGCCTTTCGTTCCTCTGTTCGGCAGAACCGTAAAATAAAATTCGTGATTTTCATTGCGCAAGAAAAAACGTTCATCTTGAGAAGGGACAACCAAAGCCCGATCAAAAACTTCGGAAAATGTGCTATTTGCTCTGTATATATTCATCGCATATTGGTAAAGAGCAACTCCCCCGATAGACAGTATGCCGATAATCGCCAAAACCGCCAGCATTTCCACAATACTGCGTCCCGTTTGCATTATTTTGCGACTTGGTTTTAAAATTTTAAAATTTTTTGTGGTGGCAGACAACAAATCCACGTTTTGTTCGCACAAAACACACGAACGCAAGCATTTTCCAACTTTTCCAAAAATGGAGCAAACAGCAGCAAATTTCATAATATTTTTCCTTTTTTAATAAGCTTTTTCCTGACAAATTCACTCTACAAAAGTGCCTTTTATTTGTCATAGCACTTTTAAGTATAAAAGCATAAAAAAAATTCGTCAAGAATAATTTTATAAAATATACAAAAATCCTTTATTTCAAAGAATTTTCTTTGTTGTGTTTTTTATCATTCGAGTTGCACTTTACAACAACCTGCCCTTTTGTAGAGTCATCTTCGCCCGATTTCCTGCGCTTTTTTTGTGCGTTAAAGACCATTTTCAAAAAGAAGAATAAATGTAATTACTTAATAATTACTTTCCTATACAAAAAGAAGAAAAGATAACATCCAATAATTCTTCCGTTGAAACAACGCCTGTAATTTTGCCAAGTGCTGTTGATGCCGTTCTTAATTCTTCGGCTTTTAATTCAATTTCTTGAACTTTTAAAAATCTTTTTAACGCATTTAAGCAATCATTTAATGCCACTTTATATCTGACGCGCGTAATCATCGGTGTATCGTTTGCGGACATTTTATCTTTGACTTTTTCAGAAATTGTTTCTTGTAAAACATCAACGCCCTGCCCCGTTTTGGCACAAATAAATAAACCTTCCGCTTTCTTATTTTCCACCAAATCCGATTTATTCCAAATCAATAAAGCATTTTCATACTTTAACATATCTTTTGTCGCTTCATCCAAAGACGGTGCATTTTTGGCATCAGCCAAAACAAGTAATAAATCCGCTTCTTTTGCTTTAACCAAAGCGCGCCTGATGCCTTCTTTTTCAATTTCTTCTGCTGTTTCGTGCAAACCGGCCGTATCAGATACAACAACCGGATAGCCGTCAATATCCATGTGGACTTCGACCACATCGCGTGTTGTGCCGGCGGTATCGGAAACAATTGCCGCGTCTTTTTGTGATAAATAATTCAATAAGCTGGATTTTCCGACATTCGGTGCGCCGACAATTGCGATTTGAAAGCCGTTTTTCAGGGCTTGCCCTCTGTTTTTATCATCTAAATGTTTTTGAATTTTAAAAATTAAATCTTGAATTTCCTGCTCTATTTCATTCATTTTTTGAGGGGGAATTTCTTCTTCAGGAAAATCAATAAAAGCTTCTAAATAGGCTCTGTTATGTACTAAAATTTGCCGCCAAGAATCGTAAAGGCGTTGCAATTCGCCCCCCATTTGACGCAAAGCCCATTGACGTTGCTGTTGTGTATCCGAAGAAATTAAATCAATCAACCCTTCCGCTGAAGTTAAATCCATTTTATTATGGTAAACTGCACGCCTTGTAAATTCACCGCGTTCAGCCATACGACAGCCTTTTATTTCGGATAATACAGACAAAATTTTTTCAATAACAGCGCGCGACCCATGACAATGTATTTCCAAAACGTCTTCACCCGTAAAACTTTTAGGCGCTTTAAAATACACTGTCATCGCTTGATCTATTTGTGTTTTATCTTTATCTAAAATGTAATTACATTGTAAATATCTTTCTTTAGGATTTTCTTTACCCGTTAAAGCGTTATAAACTGTCAGTGTTTCAGATCCGGAAACACGAATAACAGCCACCCCGGCTTGACCGGCAGCAGAAGATAAAGCAAAAATCGTATCGTTATTCATTTATCCACCAAAATAATTTGAAAAGCAAACCATTCCCAAAACACAAGCAAAAATAAAAAGTAAGGTACTTTGGAAATTTTTTTCCATTCGTAAACATAAAACCAAGCCACATAAAAAGATAACTGAAAAAATAGCCAACGGATTTTTGGCCAAATCCATTTCTGTTACCTTTGAATAATGGTCAGCCAAAGCACCATAAAATGCCACACTCAACCAAAGCCAAAAACAACTCCATTTTGTCATATAATAAAATCCTTTCAAAACAAGCTTAATGCGTCAGCAGGACGCAACCAATAATAAAGAAATGTATAAATTAAAGTAATTACAATGTAATACAAAATCATTATTTCACGCGGCAACTTTAACCATAAAAACCAACAAAAAAGGCAAAACAAAGAATAAATCGTATAACTCCACCATTTTTCCAAATAAAAGAAAATTTGAATGGCGGAAAATCCTATACCTGCAATCCAAAAAGCTTCGCCTTTCATTTTTTATCCGTTCATCGCGTCAAAAAAATCGTGATTATTTTTGGAAACTTTTAATTTTTCAATTAAAAACTCCATTGCTTCAGGTGCGCCCATCGGCATTAACACACGCCGTAAGACCCACATTTTAGGCAATTCATTCTTTGCAACCAACAATTCTTCATTACGCGTACCGGATTTTGTAATATCGATAGCGGGGAAAATGCGCTTATCAGATACCTTTCTATCCAAAATAATTTCGCTGTTTCCCGTTCCTTTAAATTCTTCAAAAATAACTTCATCCATACGCGATCCCGTTTCAACCAAAGCAGTTGCAATAATTGTTAAAGAACCACCCTCTTCCACATTTCTGGCAGCACCAAAAAAGCGTTTGGGTTTTTGCAAAGCATTGGCGTCAACACCACCGGTTAAAACTTTACCGGAAGAAGGAATGACCGTGTTATAAGCGCGCGCTAAACGCGTAATGCTGTCAAGCAAAATAACAACATCTTTTTTATGCTCAACAAGTCGTTTTGCTTTTTCAATAACCATTTCGGCAACTTGAATATGACGGCTTGCCGGTTCATCAAATGTCGAAGAAATAACTTCCCCTTGAATAGAACGTTTCATATCCGTTACTTCCTCAGGACGTTCATCAATCAACAACACAATCAAAGTAATTTCAGGATGATTTGCCGTAATTGCATGCGCTATATTTTTTAACATAACTGTTTTACCGGTTCTGGGAGGGGCAACAATCATGCCGCGTTGTCCTTTCCCTTGCGGACAAATCAAATCAATGATACGATCCGTTAAATCTTTACCTTTTTCAGCACTGGGTAAGTCGTATTCCATCTTTAATTTTTCGTTTGGAAACAACGGCGTTAAATTATCAAAATTGACACGATAGCGCAAATTTTCCGGCGCAACACCGTTGACCACATTTATTTTACTTAAAGAAAAGTACTTTTCATTATTTTTAGGCGGACAAATTTCGCCTTCTAAAGTATCGCCTGTTTTTAATCCGTAATGTTTTATTTGCTGCGAAGAAACATAAATATCATCAGGGCCGGCAAGATAATTTGCCTCTGACGCGCGTAAAAAACCAAAACCGTCCGGCAAAACTTCCAAAACACCTTCACCGAATAAAGCCGTATCCGTTTCGGAAATTTGTTTTAAAATGGCATACATCAACTCTTGCGTATTCATTGTGGATGCATTTTCCACATTCAATTCTTCGGCATAATTTAATAAATCAACAGGTGATTTTTTCTTTAACTCTTTTAAGTCCATTGTTTATCCTTATATAGTCATGTTAGGGAAATTTATTTAAGATGACATTTATTTTAACAGATTTTGAAAGTTTGTCAAGGACATTTTATCCACAATTTTCAAAAGACAATATTATATATAATATATATACTTCTTTGTTCTATATACAGTGGACAATGTGGATAAGTCCTTTTTTGAACAACTTATCCACAAAAAAAAGCAAAATAAATTTTTCTTTTTGGCTGAAATGCTTGTGAACAACTGTTTTATCCACAATATCCACGTTTAAACCTTTTTTGAGGATAACTTTGTTTATAAAAATGGATAAAATGGGATAAGTTGCACATATGATATGTTTTTTGAAAGTTATCCACAATTTATTCACAATTGACAAAATCATAAAAATAGAGTAGGGTACTTTAAAAAAAGATGAAAGGTTTGATATGCGTGAAATTGTTTTTGATACGGAAACGACAGGATTAGATCCGTCCAAAGGTGATAAGTTGGTTGAAATCGGTGCGGTTGAATTGATTGATCATATCCCGACCGGAAAAGAATATCATCAATATATCAATCCGATGCGTTCTATGAGCGAGGAAGTCATAAAAGTACACGGTTTGACGGAAGAATTTTTGTCTGACAAGCCGACATTTGAAGAAATTTGTGATGACTTTTTGGCTTTTATAGGGCAGGATTCCTTTCTTGTAGCGCATAACGCTTCGTTTGATATGGGATTTTTGAATTGGGAACTCAAAGCCATTGGTAAAGAAGAATTGTCTGGTGATCGCGTTATTGATACGCTTGTGATTGCAAAAAAGCGTTTTCCAGGCTCTCGTGTCAATTTGGATGAATTATGTCGGCGTTTTAAAATTGATAATTCAGCCCGTACGGTGCATGGCGCTTTGTTGGATGCTCAATTATTGGCTGATGTTTATTTGGAATTGTTGGGCGGTCATGAACCGGGGTTTGTTCTTCAAAAAGATGAAGGGAATGACACAAAAAAACAAGTTGCAATTGATACACCGGTTGAAAGAGTTTTTCATGACGCGCGTTCTTTTGATATTCCCGAAGAAGATTTGAAAAATCACGAAGCTTTTTTAACAAAAATAAAAAATTGTTTATGGAATACAGAACCGGAAAAAGGAAATGAATAATGAAAAAATTATTATTTTTCAGTATGTTATTTGAAATTTGGACCATGAGTGCAAATGCGCAAATGATGGATTTAATGGGATCAATGGCTGTGGGTGGTGCTATGGATGCAGGATCTGTCAAGTCTGTCGGTGCGATGAACAGGCAATTGAAGAAAACACAATTCGTTTCGGATATTCAAATGAAAGTTGTTGATATTATGACCACTTATGCCGGACAATATAACAGATTGAAGCCATCACAAATAAATGCCGGTGGTGTCAATGTTGTTTTCACTTCAGCCGAAAATGGCCGCGCTTTTCAAGCGACCGTAAAGACACCAACTGTGTCGACCTGTCAAACATTATTGACAACTTATTGGGATGGGGCAAGTTATTTAAATATTGCAACAGATGGGCAAACACAGAAAATGACTTTATCCGAAGCCGCTTCTTCTGCCGATAAAATGTGTCAGAAAGTAAAAGCTGTTTCAATCATCTATCAATAACGATAAAATTTGTATTTATAGGCACTCATTCAAAAATGGGTGCTTTTTTTATTTTTTTTATAAAAAAACACTTTACAAAATTAAAAATCTTATATAATAATAAAATATAAAGTGAAAAATGTTTCACGTGAAACAAAAAAATAAAATTAAAAATAAAAAAATGTTTCACGTGAAACAAAAAGTAAAACAAAAAAATAAAAATGGAGTGTTTCACGTGAAACAATTTGATGAATTTTCTGAAAAAACAAAAGAAAAATTTAAAATTTATGAAGAAACTTTAAAAAAGTGGCAAAAGAAAATCAATCTTGTCAGTCCGACAACTTTATCTGATGTTATCAACAGACATATCATGGATAGTGCGCAATTAGCCCCCTTAATTACAGGGCGTCATAAAAAAATTTTGGATATGGGAAGTGGTGCCGGCTTTCCGGGTCTTGTTTTGGCAATACTTAATCAAAATGAAGGGCGGGGTGATTGGAATGTCCATTTGGTTGAATCAGATGCACGTAAATGTGCTTTTATCCAAGAAGTCGCCAGATTGACAAACACAAAAATTTACTTACATAATTGTCGTATAGAAAGCTTGACAGACTTTAAGGCTGATGTTATAACGGCAAGAGCATTGAAGGAAGTTAAAACTTTAATTGAATATGCTGTTCCTTTTCTTTTACCGGGCACACACTGTTTGTTTTTAAAAGGAAAGAATGTTGATTTAGAGTTGGAATGGGCGACAAATTCTTATAATTTTGTTGCCAAAAAAATACCTTCTATTACACAAGGGAGTTTTATTTTAGAAATAACGGAGATAAGTGAATGATTAAAAAAGTACGTGTTTTTTCTGTTTCAAATCAAAAAGGCGGTGTCGGGAAAACAACAACTGCTGTGAATTTAGCAACTGCTTTGGCGGCGTTAAAAAAGAAAGTTTTACTGATTGATTTGGATGCGCAGGGTAATGCGACTGTTTCTTTGGGTGTTTCAAGACAAGGAAAAACGCATAATGCTTATACGGTTTTAACACAACAGGACAGTATTCAAGATGCTTATCAGGAAACAAAGATTCCTTATTTATATGTTTTGCCTTCATGTAAAGAATTGTTGGGTTTGGATATAGAATTGGCGGGCATTGAAAAACCTCAATTTTTCTTGAAAAATGCCTTACATGCGCCGGAATTGGATTTTGATTATGTTTTTATTGATTGTCCACCGGCGGTTGGGATGTTGACAATCAATGCTTTGACTGCCTCAGATGCTGTTGTTGTGCCGATTCAATGTGAATATTTGGCTTTGGAAGGTGTTGCCGATTTGATTAAAACGATTGAACGCGTCAAAAAGAATTTTAATCCGACAATTGAATTGCACGGTATTTTATTGACAATGTTTGATTCCAGAAGCCGTTTATCTTTTTCCGTTGCGCAAGACGTCAAACGCTTTTTTGAAAGCAAAGTGTATGAAACTTATATTCCAAGAAATGTTCGTATTCCGGAAGCACCTTCTCATGGAAAGCCGGTCTTGTTGTATGATTTTAAATGTACAGGATCTCAAAGTTATATTAAATTAGCAAAAGAATTTTTAAAAAGAGAAAAGGAGTTTTTAAACAATGAATCAAAATAAAATCGGATTGGGAAAAGGTTTAAGTGCCATCTTGGGCGAAATTGATGAAGAAACAAAACAAGTTTCTGATTTAATTGCTCAAAACGAAACAAAAGGCATTACATATTTACCGATTGATGTTCTGCAAGCGGGAAAGTTTCAACCTCGACATATTTTTGCGCCGGAGGAATTGAATGATTTAATCTCTTCTATTAAAACAAAGGGTGTTTTGCAACCGTTATTGGTGCGACAAATAGGAAATAACATTTACGAAATTATTGCCGGTGAACGCAGATGGCGCGCTTCAAAAGAAGCAGGTCTTAAAGAAATACCGGTTATTATAAAAGATTTTAATGATGAAGAAACATTGGAAGTTTCTTTGATTGAAAATTTACAGCGTCAAGATTTGAATCCTTTGGAAGAAGCGCAAGGTTATCAACGCTTGCTTGATGAATTTAACAGAACGCAGGAAGAGTTGGCTGATGTTGTCGGTAAAAGTCGCAGCTACGTTGCCAATATTTTGCGCTTATTGGATTTGCCTGATGGTGTTAAAAGTTATTTAGAGCAGGGGGCAATTACCGCCGGACATGCAAGGGCTTTGTTAAATGCTAAAAATCCGGAAAAACTTGCAAAACGCGTTGTCGAACAGGGGTTAAGTGTACGCCAAACGGAACAGTTATCTGTTGTCGAAGGGGGTAAAAAGACCAGAGCTCCCCGAACCGTTTCCGTTACCGGTCATAAAGATGGCGATATTATTGCATTGGAAGCAGAGCTGTCAACACTGTTGAAAACCGGCGTCAATATCCGTTGGAACGGGAAAAACGGAAAGATTGTTATCGAATGTAATTCTTTGGAAAAATTGGATACAATTTTACAGCGTTTAACTAACGGCGGGGAAGTCGAATCGTAATTATTAACCAACGGCGGGGAAGTTGAATCGTAATTACAAAGTAAATACAAAACGGATATAAAATCAAGCGGATATGTACAAATAAAGTGTAAATAACTTGATTTTCTTGAAAAAAGATGTATAATTGTCGCAAATAAATAAAAAGAGGTAAAAAAATGAAAAAATTAACTTATGATGAATTACACAATATGTATTTGGATTTTTTTAAAAATCACGGACACAAGGAAATTCAAAACGCATCTTTAATTCCGGAAAACGATCCGACTGTTTTGTTCACAACCGCCGGTATGCATCCTTTAGTTCCTTATTTATTGGGTGAAAAACATCCGGAAGGGACGCGCTTGACGGACGTGCAACGTTGTATCAGAACAGGTGATATTGATGAAGTGGGCGATACATCCCATCTAACTTTTTTTGAAATGCTCGGCAATTGGTCTTTGGGGGATTATTTTAAACAAGAATCAGTCAAAATGAGTTTTGAATTATTGACAAAGTATCTTGAAATTCCTGTGGAACAATTAGCGGTAACGTGTTTTGCGGGCGATAAAGATGCGCCGCGCGATGATGAAACAGCATCCGTTTGGAAAGAATGCGGATTAAAAGACGAACAAATTTTCTTTTACGGCAAAGATGACAACTGGTGGGGACCTGCCGGAGTCACAGGACCTTGCGGACCGGATACGGAAATTTTTATCAATGATTTGTCAAAACCTGAGTGCGGACCTGATTGCGGACCGGCTTGTCATTGCGGCAAATATATGGAAATTTGGAATAACGTATTTATGCAATATAACAAAAAAGCCGATGGTACTTTTGAACCGCTGAAGCAAAAAAATGTTGATACGGGTATGGGGCTTGAACGTGTTTTGCGCGTGATGAACGGTTTAAACGATGTTTATATGACGGAATTATTTTCTGATGTGATTGCAAAGTTGGAAAAAATCAGCGGTAAAACATATCAAGGAAATGAAAAATTATTCCGTAAGATTGTTGATCATATCAGGGCTGCTACATTTATTTTGGGTGATGTCAGAGGGGTTAAGCCGTCAAATACGGAACAAGGTTATGTTTTACGCAGAATCATTCGTTCTGCCATTCGTGCTTTAAAGCAATTAGATGTCAATGACAATGTATTGGCTGAATTGGCTTTAATGTTTATTGAAAAGCACAAAAAATATTATCCGGAGTTGGAACAAAATAAAATGGTTGTGTTGGAAGCTTTGGAAAAAGAAGAAACTTTGTTTAAGCGTACATTACAATCAGGATTGAAAGAAATGGAAAAAGTAATGGCGCGTTTGGGCGACAGTAAACAAATTGACGGTCAAACAGCATTCCATTTGTACGATACATTCGGTTTTCCGTTGGAATTTACACAAGAAGTTGCCTCTGAAAACGGCATAACAGTCGATGCGGACGGTTTTAAAAAATGTTTTGAAGAACATCAGGAAAAATCCCGTGCCGGTTCTGAACAAAAATTCAAAGGCGGTTTGGCGGATCATTCCGAAAAAACAACAGCATATCATACGGCAACGCATATTTTACAAGCTGTTTTGCGTCGTGATATTGATCCGAATATTTGTCAAAAAGGGTCGAATTTAACCGCAGAACGTATGCGTTTTGACTTTTCATTCTCTCGTAAATTGACACCGGAGGAATTAAAGCAAGTCGAAGATGATGTCAATGCGATTATTTCCCAAAACTTACCGGTTAAAATGCAAGAAATGACATTGGCCGAAGCGCAAGCTGCCGGTGCTATGGGATTGTTTGCGAATAAATATGATGCACAAAAAGTAAAAGTTTACACGGTGGGCGATAATGTTTCAAAAGAAATTTGTGGTGGACCTCATGTGGAAAATACTTCTGTGATGGGACATTTTAGAATTTTGAAAGAAGAAGCTTCTTCGGCCGGTGTTCGTCGTATTAAGGCGGTTTTGGAGTAAAAATGAAAAATTATGATTTTTTAATTGACACAGCAAAACAATTGATGCAATCCCGCTATTGTAAAGCGGGACATCATACGGTGGTTTCGGCCGCTTTATTGACAAAGGACGGAAAAGTGTACAGTGCATTAAATGTCGGCACTTATCAACCGTCTATTGCGACATGCGCTGAAATTGTTGCAATCGGTATGGCTTTAAAAGACAACGCGGATTTTGAAATAGAAGCGATTGTTTGTGTACGCGATGCGGACGGATATATCATTACGCCTTGCGGAAAATGCCGCGAATACATTGCTGATTACAGTGATGGCAAAGCACTTGTTTGCGTGCCAAAGGAAGATGGTCAATATGAATTTTTGCCGATTTCAAAACTATTGCCGAATAAATACGTAAAAAAAATTTGACTTTTAAACAATTTCTTGGTACACAAGAAGAGCTGTAACAATACATAAGGAGAAAATACAATGAAAAATATGATGGATATGGTCAGTATGGTCAAAAAAGCACAAGCTGTTCAATCTCAAATGGCTGCCGTTCAAAACAAATTGGAAAAGACGGAATTTACAGGGCTTGCCGCTGATGGTGCTGTTCAAATCGTTGTGACTGGAAAATTAGCACCTGTTGCCGTAAAATTAGATAAATCCGTTGTCAATCCGGACGATGTTGAAACTTTGGAAGATTTGATTGTCGTTGCCATGAATAATGCAAAAGACAAAGCTGATGAAGCTGCGGAAAAAGCATTTGAAAACATTAAGAAAAGTTTGAATTTACCGGATAATTTCGAATTGCCGTTTTAATAAATGAGTCATTCAAAGATTGATACATTAACGCAATTATTATCAAAATTGCCTGCTCTTGGACCACGTTCGGCAAGACGGGCAGTTTTGTTTTTGTTGGATAAAAAGCAAACACATTTATTGCCGTTAATTGATTGTTTAAAAGATGTTGCCGAAAACGTTGTTGCCTGCCCCTGTTGCGGTAATTTGGATACGCAAACGCCTTGCGGTATCTGTCAAGATGAAAAAAGGGACAGAACGCAACTTTGTGTTGTTGCTAATGTGGCTGATTTATGGGCCTTGGAACGCGCACAAACGTATAAAGGGCTGTATCACGTTTTGGGCGGTGTTTTATCCGCTTTGGATGGTATCGGACCGGAGGAATTAAATATAGATTCGCTTATCGGAAAAGTTCAATCAGGAACTGTTAAGGAAGTTGTTTTTGCGTTGCCTGCAACCATGGATGGACAAACGACAATGCATTATTTGACAGATATATTGGAAAAATATGCCGTTCAAATGACATCTTTATCACATGGCGTTCCCGTTGGCGGAGAATTGGATTATTTGGATGACGGCACTTTACAGATGGCATTTAATGCGCGCCAAAAAATATGAATAGGAGTTTAAAATGCAAGAATCTCTTGAAAAATTGACTAAAGCCATTCAACAGTTGGAAGAAGCTGTTGCCTTGGCAAAAGAAAAAAACAATGCTGACAAAGAAAAAATAAAAACTTTACAAGGTGTTATTCAAACATCATATCATCGTATCAATCAAGCAATTGAAGATGTGAAGAAAAAAGAAGAAGAAACAAATCAGGAGGAATTATGTCTGTCGTTATCTTAAACATTGCGGATTATTCTTATAAAATTGCCTGTCAAGATGGGCAAGAAAATCACATTCGTGAATTGGCTTCTTTTTTGGATTCAAAAGCCAAAAAACTATTAACGTCCGTTGGCGGATATATTCCGGAAAGTCAGTTGTTGGCGATGGTCAGCGTTCTTGTTGCACAAGAATTATTTAATGCGAAACATCAGCAAACATCTTGTTCAGAGGCGGATACAGCCATTGAAAATGTTTTGGACGAATTGACGCAAAGAGTGAATTTATTAACCGAAAAATTAAAATAAATACGCAAAAAGCAAATCCCATATCCTGATTTTTTTGTCTTACATTTTGAATTTGACTACCAGAAAAGATTATTTGTAGTGGTGTTTTTTTTGACTGCCCATCGTTTTTGTCCACCCTCCGATAGCCGTTGAAAAAGGACTTTTGATTTGCTCGCATTGACCGCCGTCCAGTTTTTCGAATGGAAGATTTTATTGATTAAGATGAAAGGCTTCCATACCTTGGGACAGATACCAACCTGCCTTGAATACGATGATATCAAATAAAATATATTGACAAGTTTGTTTAAGTATGGTACTTGTTTAAAAAGAGGTTAGCAAAAATGTGTCAAAATAACAAAAAAACTTTTTCTTGGTGGTGGCTGTCTTAACAGGACGGCTTTTGGCGCATATTTTGTATGAACAAGGTCGTCCGCACAGGCGGCTTTTTTTATATAAAATAACTGCCGAAATCGGATTAAAACAATTTTTTATAACAGGAGATTAAAATGAAAACTTTATTATCAGGAATTAAACCAACCGGTCGCCCGCATTTAGGAAATTATTTGGGTATGCTTAAACCCGCTATCGATATGGCATCAAGCGATGAATATCAATCTTTTTTGTTTATTGCGGATTATCACGCCTTAAATTATATTCAAGACAGGGCGTTAATGAAGGAATTGACTTTGGAAGTGGCGTTGACTTTTTTGGCTTTAGGGCTTGATCCCAATCATACGCATTTTTATCGTCAATCGGATATTCCCGAAATTTTGGAGTTGTCGCAAATTTTGCAATGTGTCTGTCCAAAGGGATTTATGAATCGCGCTCACGCTTATAAAGCCGTTATCGATAAAAACAAAGCCGAGGGCAGGGAAGAAGATGATGGTGTCAATATGGGCTTGTTTAATTATCCCGTTTTAATGGCCGCTGATATTTTAATGTTTAATACGGATATTGTGCCAATCGGACAAGATCAAACGCAACATTTGGAATATACGCGTGATTTGGCAATTAAATTTAATAACATTTTCGGTAAAACTTTTAAAATACCGGAAGCTTATGTAAAGCCGGAAGTTGCTGTTTTGCCAGGGCTTGACGGTCGTAAGATGAGCAAAAGTTATGGCAACACGATACCTTTGTTTGAACCGGATAACAAGATTAAAAAAATTATCAATTCAATTAAAACGGATTGCAAAGGGGCCAATGAGCCAAAAGAAACGCAAGGCAATTTGATTTATATGATTTATGAACAGCTTGCAACACCTGAAGAAACCGCCGAATTTGCCGAAAAGTTCAAAAATGGTATTTCTTATGGTGAAGCAAAGGCTATTTTGTATGATAAATTTACCGCATTTTTTGCAGAACCGCGCGCAAAGTATGAGGATTTAAAGGCGCATCCGGATACGGTGTACGATATTTTGGCAGAGGGGGCGAAAAAAGTGCGTCCGATAGCTCAAGAAGGCATTCAAATTATTCGCCAAAAAATCGGTATCGGTCGGTAAACAGAGCTTTTTTATTCGTTGTCTTTGACGGGTTTTTCGGGCAAATTTTGTTTTTGCTGTTCGCGCCGTTTTGCTTGCTTTTTTAATCTGCGCCAAGCATTGACGTTTTGTTGGTGTTGTTCATAACTGGCGGCAAAGCTGTGTCCGCCCGTTCCATTGGCAACAAAGTATAAATCTTTTGTGTCCATGGGATGCAAGACAGCTTCTATGGCTTCTTTGCCGGGGTTGGAAATTGCGGTTGGCGGCAGCCCGTAAATGTAATATGTGTTATAAGGATGTGCAATTTTTAAATCGTTTGACCAAAGTTGTTTTTTGTAAATACCTGTTTTGTGGGAAAGGGCATAAATCACAGTCGGGTCGGATTGTAAGCGCATTTTTTTTGCCAAACGATTAAAAAAGACAGACGCAATGTGCGCGCGTTCTTGTGGTTTTGATGTTTCTTTTTCAACAATAGAGGCTAAAATCACGGCTTCTTGTGGTGTTTTTATCAATAAATTTTTTTCTTTTTTTGCCCACAATTCATCAAGCGTTCTTTGCATTTCATTTTGCATACGCGTAATAATTTGTTCTTTTGTATCACCACTTGAAAAATAATATGTTTGCGGCAACAAAGAACCTTCCTCCGGAATGCGTTCGACTTTTCCTGTCAGTCCTTCTGTTTTATCCAACAATTGTACAATTTGATAAGAAGTTAAGCCTTCCGGAATTAAAACTTTACGGATGAAAGTTTGTCCACCGGTCAAAATATCCATCACCATTTTTGCAGAAGCATGCGCCGGTATGGAATATTCGCCCGCTTTCACATCTGTTCCTTTGCCGTTGGCTCTGACACCTAAAACAAAAATAGCAGGACTTTCAATAACGCCTTGTTGTTTTAAATAGTTTGCAATTTGCTTTAAAGGCATACCTTTATCAATCATTATTTCTTTTCGCGTCGGTAAAGGTCCTTCGCTGATAAAAGATTCATACGTGCTGAAAACGCTTGTTCCGATTAAACAGGCAAATAAGAATGCAAAAAGCAAATAAAGGCCAACTTTTTTTCGCATTATTTCTTCCTTTCAAGCAATGATTATAAATTTTTTTTCTTAAAGAGCAAGTTAAATTTGTTTCACCAAAGAAACACCCGCTATGCGGCTTAAAGCGTTAATTGTATTTCCTGATATGGTATAACCGGTTGGCAATTCAACTTCCACCGAATAATCGCCGGCCGGCGCAACAAATAAAATGCGACCTCTGCCTTTTTTTTCTTCTGATAAAACTTTTTTTATTTCCGTCAGGCATTTTTCGTTTTCAACATATATCATTAAAGCTTCAGACACTTTTGCAACCGAATCTGTTAAATATTCCACATTTTGTAAAGACATTCTGATTTCATCTTCTTTTTTATCGGCTATAAGCGAAAAGATAAGCGGTTTTCCACTGTCAAGCATTTCACGCGATTGTGTCAACGTATCGGAAAAGCACAAACAATCAAACGTTCCATAAGTATCAGACGCTGTAATAAAAGCAAATTTATTACCTGTTTTTTGGCTGATACGTTCCCTTTTTTCATTCACAATACCCGCCAAACGCAAATGAATAGAACCGGCCGAATTGACAAGAGGTTCTATTTCTGCTGATGAGTTAATACGCAACCGTTCAAAACTGTCTATATAAGCGTCTAACGGGTGAGCAGACAAGTAAAAACCGACCGCTTCACGTTCCAAATCCAATTTTTCCATTTGCGGATAATCAGGAACTTCCGTCATTTTTAATTCTTCAAAAGCCGCTTGCCCGCCAAATAAAGATGCTTGCGCACTTTGTTTTTGACGTAATAAGCTGGCAGAATGTTGTCCCATTTTTTCGACGTTTGCCAATAATTTAGCTCTGTTTTTATCCAACGAGTCCATTGCGCCGGATTTAATTAAATTTTCAATCGCGCGTTTATTCATAAGGGCAGGCGTTGATCTGGCAATAAAATCTTGAATATCTTTATACACTCCGTTTTTATCACGTTCTTGGACTAAATCTTGCATAGCGGCATCGCCTACGTTTTTAAGCGCGGATAAAGCATAGCGAATAGCGCCGTCTTCCACAGTAAAGTTCACACCGGATTTATTGACATCGGGCGGTAAAATTTTAATGCCCATTTTTGCAATTTCGCGTTTGAAAAAGCCCAATTTGTCCGTATCGATTTTATCCAAAGTCATTGTGGCGGCCATAAATTCAACCGGATAATGTGCTTTTAAATATGCCGTTTGATAAGATACAAAAGCATAAGCTGCTGCGTGAGATTTGTTAAATCCATAGCTGGCAAATTTTTCCATTAAGTCAAAAATTTCTGTTGCTTTTTCTTCCGATACACCGTTTTTCTTTGCGCCCTCAATAAAGATAACTTTTTGTTGTTGCATCACTTCAAATTTCTTTTTTCCCATTGCTCGACGCAACAAATCTGCGCCACCAAGGCTGAAACCGGCAAGCACTTGCGCAATTTGCATAACCTGTTCTTGGTAAATCATAATGCCGTAAGTTTCTTTCAAGATACCTTCCAACAACGGGTGTAAATAATCGGGTTCTTCTTGTCCGTGTTTTCGTGCAATATAAGACGGAATATTGCCCATCGGTCCCGGTCGGTACAAAGCCACAATAGCGACAATATCTTCAATCTTATCGGGCGCAAGGTCTTTTAAAATTTTGCGCATGCCGGCACTTTCAAGTTGGAATATGCCGGATGTATCTGCATCGCATAACAGTTTAAAAGTATCTTTATCATCAAGCGGGATATTGTCCAAATCAAATTCAATGCCTCTGTTTTTAAGCAATTCCATTGTTTTGGCAAGGGTGGTCAGCGTTTTTAATCCCAAAAAGTCAAACTTAATCAAGCCGGTTGATTCCACATACTTCATATTATATTGAGTGACAGGCATATCAGAGGCAGGATCTTTATAAATCGGTAAAATTTCATCCAGCGGAAAACGCCCGATAACAACACCGGCCGCATGTGTAGAGGTGTTTCGATAAAGTCCTTCTAATTGTAAAGCTAATTCCAACAAATGTTTAATTTGAGGATTATTATTCGCTTCAATTTCAATGGCAGGTTCCATCTGTATCGCTTCGGTTAAGCTGAAAGGTTTGCCCTTTTCGTTTAATCCGTTTGGGACTAATTTAGACAATTTATCTACTACCGGATAAGGAATTTGCAATACACGCCCAACATCGCGAATAACGGCTTTTGGCTGTAATTGTCCAAACGTTATGATTTGCGCAACATGGTCAAAACCGTAATTGTTTTGAACATATTTAATGCTCATTTCACGTTTTTCCTGACAAAAGTCAACGTCAAAGTCAGGCATATTTACGCGTTCCGGATTTAAAAAACGTTCAAAAAGTAAATTAAATCGCAACGGATCTATGTTTGTAATTGTTAAACACCAAGCCACCACAGAACCTGCACCGGAACCACGTCCCGGCCCTACGGGAACACCATGCGCTTTTGACCATTGAATAAAGTCCGCAACAATTAAAAAATAACCGGGGAATTTCATTTTTTCTATGACGCTGAGTTCATATTGCAAGCGTTCGTTATATTTATCAAAATCTTGTTCACGACCTTGCATACGCATTTTTAAGCCGGCTTCGGACTTTTCGCGCAAAACTTCATCTTCTGTTTTCCCATGGCAATCATATCTTGGAAATTCAGGCGCGTGAAATTCCACCATAAAACCGCAACGCTTTGCAATTTTGACAGTATTTTCTAATGCTTCCGGTAAGTCAGCAAATAATTCTTGCATTTGCTCTTGACTTTTTAAGTAATGTTCGGGTGAAAGACGTTTCCTGTCCACCTCATCAACATATGTTTTTTGCCCGATACACATCAAAGCATCATGCGCTTCGTACATATCAGGCGTGGCATAAAAAGCTTCATTTGTCGCAACAAGCGGAATGTTTAATTCATACGCCATATTTAAAAAAGCTTGCTCTGTTTGAGCTTCCTCTGGTTCGTCTGTTCTTGAAATTTCCATATAAAATCGAGAACCGAAAACTTCTTTCAAACGATTGGCGGTTTGTTTGGCATAGTCTGGTCTGTTTTGTAAAACATAAGCCCCCAAAATACCGGTTGCACCACCGGACAATAAAATCAAGCCGTCATTAAATTCACACAATTCTTCCATCGTCAAATGCGGTTCGGATTCTTTACCTTGCGCCATATAATAGCGTTGAAAAATTTTAAGCAGGCTTTTATACCCCTTTTCATTTTGTACAAGCAAAATAATCCATGCCGTTTCGGGATT
>JBJFAP010000047.1:0-3430 GCA_051887975.1 Alphaproteobacteria bacterium
ATTGACATTGAATCTCCGGTTACAACAATTTTACTGCCCCAAGCCAATAATCCGAAATAAGGATTCTCACGCTTATCGCCAAATTTGTAAAAGAAAGTTTTATCTTTCGGAAACATACGTTGCAAAATTTCGATAACGGATGGTGGCGTTCTGCGAGAAGTCGTAATCAGTAAAGATGCCGGTTCCATTGCCAATACACAAGAAGCCAAAGAACGCGCCATTTCATCGGTGAACGGGGCTTTTTTTGTTGCTCCGCCAACAATGACGGAAATAATCGGAGCAGGATATTTTTCAAAGACAGGCTTCCAATGTTCAAATTCGTCTTGTAAACGTTCTTTTGTAATGCGATGCGCTGCCCCTAATGTTTGTATGACATTATCTGCTTTTCCTTTGTATTGATCATGTAAAGGTAAAACAATTAAATCCGCTTTTTTAAAACCGAAAAAACCCGGATTCATTAACTGGACAATTTTTGTTTTTCCTTTCGATTTTTTCTTTAAATAAAGCATTAGCGGGAAAATTCGCCGACCGGCGCCGATAACCAAATCAGGTAATTTTTCCGCTGAAACGTCAATTTGTTTAATGCTGTCGGTATCAATGCCGCGTAAAGTTGCCCCGCGCAAAAAATTCGGCAATTTAACCCATTTATCATAAGTTATTTTTTTTATTTCAAAAGGTAATTTCAAAGCTTCTGCAACACCTAAAACTTGATTGATGTTGCCCATTCTGTCATCAGTTAATGCCCATATTTCCATTATTTTTCTTCCTTGTTATATTGAAGTGTTTCATCGTGAATGTAGGTAATATCAATACCGACTTTTTTCATCATTTCTTCCGCTTCAGAGCCGGCTTGATATTTATATTCCGCAACAACTCTTTTTATTCCGCAAGCAATCAAAAGCATCGCACATGTGCGGCAAGGGGCTAATTTACAATAAACAGTCGCCCCTTCAATTGATACACCGCGTTTTGCCGCTTGACAAATCGCATTCTGTTCTGCGTGAATAGTTCGCATACAATGGCTGGATGTTGTGCCGTCTTCGTGTGTCAGTGTTTTCATTAAATGCCCGACTTCATCACAATGCGGCAATCCCGGAGGCGATCCCACATAGCCTGAACATAAAATTTGATTGTCGCGAACAATAACGCACGCGGTTCTTCCTCTGTCGCATGTGGCGCGTTTGGCCAGCGCGTGCATTACTTCCAAAAAGTATTCATCCCAAGACGGGCGTATATAATCAGACATTTTGTTTCCTTTTCTTTTTTACCGTTCTTTCCAAATATCTTTATAAATTTTATCGAAGCCTTTTTGATGTGTTGCCCCTTTTACAACAACAACAGATGCGTTATCTTTACCCAAAATGTCATATGTCATTTTGGGCGGTACAATTTCATCTTTTGCGCCGACATAGTGAATTTGACTGATGTCTTTCAGTTTATCGATTTTTAAATTGAGTGAATCTGTCAAAGGTTCTTCTTTGTGATATTCCGACCATTTATCTTTATCCAAAATGCCGGCAACGGTAATCAGCTTTTGAACGCTTTTTGGTTGTTTGGCCGCAATTTGAGAGGCAATCATTGCGCCACCGGAATAACCGATTAAAATGATTTTATCTGCTTTTGCTTTCTTTTTCCAAGAGTTTACGCAAGCTGTCATCGCATCAATGATTTTTGGGCTGAAACGTCCGGTTGTCCAATCTTTTTGAGAACAATTGCTGCCCATTAAATACTGACAAGGGCGCGCCATATAAACAACGTTGGGAGAAGTATCATCTGCCGCTATTTTGCGTAAAAACAAGCTGTCCGGTGTCGGATCGCTTGTTGGTCCTCCTTTTGAATCAACGGCCTTTCCATCGCCTTCAATGTAAATTTTGACAGGCTGTTCAGGTTTGGTGATTTTATACCACGAAGCCATTGTATAATCACCCGAAGAAACCGTTTTAAATCGCATATCTTTTAACGGATTTTCTGTTGCACAGGCGGATAAAAATAAAAGTGAAAATAAAAGTTTTTTCATTTTAAAATAATATTTCCTTTACTGTCAATATCGTATTCTTGGCAATCTTTATCATCCGGGGCACATTCTTGAAAAGAATAACGTTCTTCTTCAAGTGCGTTTTGAGCCCGTTCCATTGTTTCATTTGAAAAAGTGCTTGGCAACTGTGTATCATAAACGTTGCCACCAAACGTGGATTTTGGCATTGAATAATCTTTTTCTATTCTTTTGAATTTTCTTTTAGGCGCTTCTTTCGTCTTTTGCTTTATATCTGTTTTTTCCTGTTCTTTGTTTTGTGTTTTTTGTAAGGTGTGTTTGTCATTTGAAACGGACGTTTGTACAACAGGATTATCAGTTAAGGTATTTTCATCAACAGGCACAAAGTTGCCGTTTTCATCCATTTGTTTTACAATCATTTTGTTTTCATCAAATGAAGACGGAACAATCATTTGTTGGGCGTTTGCAACAAATGCTGTCAAAATAAAACAAATTAAATAAATTTTTTTCATTTTTTATCCTAATCTAAAACGTTATTGAGAGGGGAATTTTCAAAAAAGTATATACCGATAATGATGAACAAAATCAATAATAAAATTTTATGTCTTCTGGCTATTTGCATTTAAACCTCAAAAAAAATATTAACTTTTTTATTTTTTTAGTATATACTCCTTTTTCAAGAAAAGGAAGAAAAAAATGCGTGATTTTGCTCAATATACATTACAAGATTTTGATGGTATGAGAAAAGCCGGTCGTTTGGCAGCACAAACATTGGATTTTATTACACCTTTCGTCGTGCCTGGGGTTACAACGGGAAAGTTGGACGATTTAATGGACGAATTTATCAAAAAAAATGGTGGTATTTCCGCATGTTTGGGATATCATGGCTATCCGAAAAGTACCTGTATTTCGGCCAATCATATCGTTTGTCATGGTATTCCGGCGGATAAAGTGCTGTATGATGGCGATATTGTGAATATAGACGTAACGGTAATTGTTGACGGTTGGTTTGGTGATACAAGCCGAATGTATTTTGTGGGAACGCCTTCCGTAAAAGCGAAAAGATTGGTAAAAAATGCTTACGATACAATGTGGGCTGGGATTAATATGTGCTTGATAGGAAACACCCTCGGCGATGTCGGACATGCGATGGAAGAATGCGCCCATAAAGAACATTTTTCAGTTGTCGAAGATTATTGCGGACACGGTGTCGGACGGCAATTTCATCAAGAACCGAATGTTTTAAATTATGGCACACCGGGGCAGGGTGTTAAAATCAGGGAAGGTATGATTTTTACCGTTGAACCGATGGTAAACTTTGGTAAGTCAGATACGTTGACTTTATCTGACGGTTGGACGGTAATAACAAAGGACAGAAGTTTATCTGCACAATTCGAACATTCAATCGGCATTACAGAAAACGGACCGGAAATTTTT
>JBJFAP010000048.1:0-3422 GCA_051887975.1 Alphaproteobacteria bacterium
ATATCCTTGCTCTTTAGTCCTTCCATGAATGGTAATAGCATCAGCCCCCGCATCTTGTAAATATTGAGCAAATTCTAAAATCGTAATATGATTTTCATCAAGTCCTAAACGCGTTTTGACAGTAACCGGAATTTTGACTGCTTTTTTAACGGCTTCAACAATTTCAGCGGCTTTCCACGGCTCTTGCATCAAAGCAACACCCGACATATTGGCAATAAGTTTGCGCACCGGACAGCCCATATTGATATCAATTAAAAAAGCCCCTTGCCTTTCAGCTTCCACAGCCGCTTTTGCCATATGTTCTGGATTATTTCCGACCAATTGAACGGCTATCGGCATTTTTTCATCAGCAAGAGATATCATTCTTTGCGTTGTGTTCGAACCATAAACAAAAGAAGTTGCTGCAACCATTTCCGTGTAAATTAAATGATTTCCGAATTGGCGCACCATTTGTCTGAAAGGTTTGTCGGTAATGCCGGCCATCGGAGCTAAAAAAGTACGAGAAGGTAATTCATCAAATAAATTCATTTTTTATGCTCGTCCCTGAAAGAATAAGCAAAATACAATGCTTTTTCCTTTTCTTCTTGTGTCATTTGTGAAAATAAATTTTCCAATTCCGGTGATACTTTTGTTAAATCCTTTTCGTTCGGAAACAATGGCAACAATGAAACATAAAGCCAACCGGCAGCCTTTACCAAATTGGGAGTTTTGTATTCAAAACCGGCAAAAATTTCGGACAATTTTTTTTGTGCTGGTGCATAATCTCTTAATGCCGCTTGTTCATACCAAAAAAGGGCTTTTTCAATATCAGCGGGAATTCCTTTTCCTGACGCATACAAGTTTCCAAGAGCAAACATCGATTCAATATGTCCTTGAACAGCTGCTTTTTCGAACCAATAAACGGCCCGTTCATAATCCATCCGAATTTTAATGCCTTTCAGGTACATTTGTCCCATTTGGAATTGACTTTGCATATCCCCGTATCCGGCCATTTTAATTGTCCATTGCATATGCCATTTTTCGTCCATATCCGGTGCGGATACCAATTTATAATCGGGTTCTTTTTTTAAAATTTCCAAATTATGCAGAGCCTGCAAATCGCCTTGTTCTGCTGCTTTTTCATACCAGAAAGCCGCCTTTTTTAAATCTCTGATAACAGACGGTTTTCCAAAATGATATATTTTTCCTAATGCAAATTGAGCTTCTACATACCCTCTGTTTGCGGAACGATTTAACCACAAAAGAATCTTGTTATAATCGGCCCGTTGTTTTTCATAATAAGCTGCGACTTCAAAAGCCGCTTTTGAATCTCCTGTTTTGGCTTTTTCCAACAATTTGGCTTCTTCATCAGGCATTTGAGCAAAGCACATTACCGAAAAACAACACATCAGAAAAGCAAATATCAGTTGACTTTTTTTCATTTTTTTATACTCTTATCAAGATAATATAACAGATTTTCGACAAAAGGAAAGAAAAAATGAATAAAAAAGCACGTGTAATCGGTGCGGGATTGGCCGGCAGTGAAGCTGCTTGGCAATTAGCTCAATATGGATATGATGTTGATTTATATGAAATGCGCCCGGTCAAAATGACACCGGCACACACGACAGAAAATTTTGCCGAATTGGTCTGTTCAAATTCTTTGCGTTCTGACGATTATGAAACAAATGCGGTCGGTTTAATGCACGAAGAATTAAGACGAGCCGGTTCTTTGATTATGTCCTGTGCAGATAAAACACGCGTGCCGGCAGGAGCAGCATTGGCCGTTGACAGAACGGCTTTTTCCAAAATGATTACGCAAATTTTAACCGAAAATTCCCATATTCACATTATTCACGAAGAAGTTTGTGATTTAGAATCTTTATCCGATGATATTCCAACCATTCTAGCAACAGGTCCGCTTACAAGTGATAGTATGGTGCAAAGCCTTCAGAAAATAACCGGAGATGAACATTTGCATTTTTTTGATGCAATTGCGCCGATTATTTACACCGATTCGGTTGATATGTCAAAAGCGTGGTATCAATCGCGTTATGACAAAGGCGATAAGTATGATTATTTAAATTTAGGAATGAATAAAGATGAATACTTTACTTTTGTTCAAGCTTTACTTGATGGAGAAAAAGTCGAATTTCACGAATGGGAAAAGAAAACACCCTATTTTGAAGGTTGCCTACCCGTTGAAGTGATGGCAGAACGCGGTCCTTTGACTTTAAGATTCGGTCCAATGAAAGCGGTAGGGCTGACAAATCCGCACAATCCGACACAAAAACCATTTGCCGTTGTACAACTGCGCAAAGAAAACAAGGAAGGAAGCTTGATGAATATGGTGGGCTTTCAAACAAAACTAAAGCATGGCGCGCAAAAACAAATTTTTAAAACAATTCCGGGACTTGAAAATGCCGAATTTGCGCGTTTAGGTGGAATCCATCGTAATACATTCGTTTGCGGTCCAAAAGTTTTGGATGAAAGATTAAGATTGAAAAATAAACCATCCGTTGTTTTGGCGGGGCAAGTTTCCGGCTGTGAAGGATATGTTGAAAGTACCGCTATGGGCTTTTTGGCAGCGCGGTTGTTGGCTGATGAAAAACAACCTCTACCGCCACAAGAAACTGCATTGGGCGCAATGCTTTATCACATTACACAATCGGACAGTAAAGACTTTCAACCGATGAATATTAACTTCGGTATTTTTCCGCCGCTGGATGTAAGACAAAAAGGATCTGAACGCAAAAAACTTTACACCGTCCGCGCCCTTGCCGCATTGAATGGGTGGCTGCACACATCAACGCTGTAAAGCGACTTAATTATCTAATTTTGTTTCGGTACATGGACCTGTGCAAGGATTTGAACATGTATAAAATCCTCCTGCCGTTTGTGTCGGAGCTCCACCTTGGCAACAGACTTTATACATATCACCGGATCTGTTTGTAATATCTGCACAAACTTCACTACTGCCGCCACCTGAACTGCTACCACCGCCAACACTGGTCACGCAACCTCTTCCACCACTATAATCATTTCGAAAATCAACCGCTTCAAATGCAACATCACCTTTTGAACAACACGCACATCCGCCTGTACATACCCAATCAATAGAGCCATCTTCTTTTATCTCATAAACAGGCACAGGAACATCATTAGCATCACAACACATGCGCGTCAATGGCTTTGTGTTTTGCTATCGCAAGCTGATACCCCCACAATCCCGCAATGCTCAACACACCGATGATTACCAATACGGCCAGCATTTCTATCATACTGCGTCCCGTTTCCATCATTCTGCGACTCGGTTGTAAAATTTTGAAATTTTTTGCGGTGTTTTGAAACGAATCCATGTCTTGCCCACGCAAAACACGTGAACGCAAGCATTTTCCTATATTTCCAAAAATCGAGCAAACAGAAGCAAATTTCATCATTTT
>JBJFAP010000049.1:0-3422 GCA_051887975.1 Alphaproteobacteria bacterium
AATGATTGTTTAGCGTTGGTTATCCTTGTGATTTTTACATTGTTATCAATTTTCTTTCCATTCTATTTAATCGATGGGCTCATTCGATTGGCTTTTGTTTTCGTTATGTTGCCTATATTTATGGTGTGTTGGTGTTTCCGCGTTACTGCTACGTATGCAACGAAAGCGTTTGGTATGTTTATGGGTGCTTTTTTGCAAATTATGATGGGGTGCGTGTTCGTGGCAATCGCTGTTGCGGTTTTTGGAGGCTTTGTGCAAGTGCGTTCTTTACATTTTTTAATTATACCGGAAACACAAGATACAAGTAAAATCATTTATGCGGAAGCAGAACGTATGTCAATGGGAATGATCGCGTTCTTATTTCTTGCTGTTTATATATATGAGTTATCAAAACGAATTAACGCGTTTACTTCCCATTTTACCGGTGCGCCGGGCAGGTCGATTATGGCTGGTGCTGTTGAACGGTTTAAATCTGCTGCACGTGCGCTGGCATGGTCTGCAGTGGCGGCTGTCGGATTTGTTTCCGGAGCTGCACCTATTGCGCATGTAGCGGCTGAACACGCTAAAGAAGAGGGCGAAGACGCGGCAAAAGGTAAAGGGGACGATTGATGGAGGCAATGTAAATGAAAATGCGGTTTTTTGCTTATTTAATTATTCTACCCGTCATTTTATTATTGACGTTTGCTCTTCCTGTCGTTGATTGGTTGAAGTATGTTTCTTGGGCGGCGTTTATCTTGGCAATTGCCTTGCTGATTTTTGCATTTGTGAAAACAAAAGAAATGTATAAAACAAAGAAAATTTGGTTTGTGTTGTTGTTTTTATTGGCTTCATTCTGCACTGTGGAAAATGTTTATGCACAAGTGAACCCGACGAACTCATATGGTGTGCGCCAACAATTTGATCCTTGCGCCAATGCAGACTCAGAGCTTAAATTGTTGCGACAAGCACGTTTAAAATTAAGCAAAATTCCTTTGGCTAATCGAACATCTGTTCAACAAAAAGAATATGATGACACATTAAAAAAGATGAATGATTTAATGACACAATGTCAAATTCAACCTTGTCCGGATATTTCTGATTTGTATATGGAAGCGGTGGAAGATTGTTGGATTTGTGATGTCGCAAAACTTTTCCTTGTCGCCGGAGATAAAGTTGTAACTGTGTTTTACGACAACGTTACTAAAAAAGGCTATGCTTTGGCGTTGTTGGCAATAGGCTTCTTTATGTGGATTTTGGTGCGTGTATTGTCTTTGGTGGGATCGTTTGGCGCAACCGATATAGGTAAATTTTTTACGGACTTTTTTGTAAAATGTTTATTTGTTGGTGGTACGGCCGCATTGTTGTTAGTCCCTTTGCGTGATACAGCAGACTTTTTCATCAGTCCGTTTTTTATATTTTCATCGATGGTTAATCAAAAATTGATTGAAATTTCTGATGAAGCGGTATCCGGAGGTTCTTTTGTCAAAATTGATGAATTGATGTATAAAAAGTTTGGGAAAAAAGTCGAATGCGAATATTGTGAAAAACTAAATGCCAGTGCCAGTGCGGCTTTTGATGGAAATATAGATTCTATTTTAAAGCATCAGTTATCAAGTTCAAAACAAGCAATACCGGGAACTTTGGCCAACGCAATTTTGTGTTCTGTTTGTTCAATTTATCGAATTACAACACCACCTGTTGTTTCCGGACAATTTTTGTTTTGTTCGGCAAAACAGCTGACAAGAAGTATTCCCCCGAAGGAAGACGGAAAAGTATATCGCGATTATGATGCTGTGATTGTCGGTGGAATATTGGCGTGGACATTTATTGGTATTACAGCAATCTTTTCGTTTTATTTGATAGATGCTTTTGTTCGTCTTTGCTTTGTTTTTGTATTATTCCCGTTCTTGTTAGTCGCTTTTGTTTTCCAATCGACTCGTCAATATACTAAAAAAGGTTTGGATGTTTTGATTCATTCAATGGTAACATACATTGTTGTTTGTGTATTTATGTTGTTGCTCATACAGATTTTCTATACAATGTTAGGTCCGGTTTCCAAAGGAATTGTGGATGCGCTTGCTTCTGAAGAGCCGTATCAGGCTTTACATGATACTTTGACCTTTATTGGAAGCGGTGGCTTTGCGTGTTTGTGTTGTGTAGCCATTACTTTTCTGACATTCTTTATGCTTCAAATCATGCACGGATGTATTGCAGAAATCAGTGGTGTTGATTTGTCAAATGGTGGCGGTATAGCGGGTTTCCGTACAACGCTTGGAAAATTTGCAGCGACGAGTCGTTTTGCGCAAGAACTTTATAATCAACCAAGTTGGACAAATATAAGGCGAAAGGCTCGTGATGAAAACGGTAATTTAAAAGGGGGAACAGATAAAGCCGTTGCAGATATTGAAAGCGGTGGCAGATGGCTTGCCCGTCCGTTTGAATCGAGTGGAGGAAAGACGGAAAATTTCCTTAATACAATAAGTGATAAAGCTATCAATGCAGCAGATTCTGTCGGTGAAAAAGCGCAAAGTGCCATAGATCGCACCGGAACAAAAGCTGCCGAGGGGATGTTTAACTTTGGGAAAAGTATGTTTACGCCACACGCATTGGCGACAAGTTTGGGCTTTTCCGCTATTGTGGGTGTGGCTTCAATGGTTGGGGCTGGCGCAACATATGTGGGTACAAAAATTGCCGTTGGGACAATTTGGTTGGCAAGAAAAACGGTCAAAATGACGACAAAAATCGTGTCAAGACTTATATCAAAAACAGCAAAGACGATTGTGCGTACTCCCGGTATTTTTGCAAAGAAGATTGCTTATAACAAGTATTTTAATCGGACTGTCGGTTTTGTTTGGTCCGATGCAAAAGATACATACAATGATGTTGCACCTGTTTGGAACTGGGGAAAGAAAAAATACGACAAGCTTAAATCCCATTGGAAATATAAGCCCTAAACATTCTTAAATAAGCGACTTTACATAATTTATTTCGTCTTTTTGTCAAAATAAGTGAAAAAAATATTTTTTTGTCTATTTTATTTTGAACGAATCTGTTATAAAAGAACAAAGGATTTAAAATAAAAAGAGGAGTTTATCTTATGGAAGAAATAATTTTCCCAAATCAAATTCGTATGATAAGACGGACACGCGGTCGTACTATGAAAGAAATTGCATCCATATTGGGGGTCAGTTTGTCAGCAATCAGCAAAATTGAAAAAGGATATCGCCGTGTCGATGATGTACAGATTGAAAAAATTTGTAGCTTTTTGAATTGCCCTAAAGAAAGTATTTTTGTTTATGAAAAAACTTCTCAACCGGAAGTTTTACGCGCATGGGAAAAGGAAAAAGAACGTCGTAAGCAAATTAACGAAAAAAGCGGATTGAAAACTTTAGGCGCCGGTTTTCGTTATTTGCGTGGGGAAAAGATGTTGACTCTTCAAGATG
>JBJFAP010000050.1:0-3414 GCA_051887975.1 Alphaproteobacteria bacterium
CAATAACGCCAAGGACATCCGCTTCGCGCATAATCAACAAATCTTCACCGGCAAGTTTAATTTCTGTACCGGACCATTTTCCAAATAAAACTTTATCGCCTTCTTTTAAAGTCATAACAACGGGTTTGCCTTCATCATCACGACCACCGGGGCCAACTGAAACGACAATGCCTTGAGATGGCTTTTCTTTGGCTGTATCAGGGATAATTAAGCCGCCGGCTGTTTTCTTTTCTTCTTCAACACGGCGAATGACAACTCTGTCCAATAATGGTTTAAATTTCATTTTCTGTACCTTCTTTCATTAAATTATATATAGCCTTAAGGCTTATGCTCTATCAAATAGTATGAAAAATTGTTTTCGTCAAGAGTAATCAGTCAATTTTTTTATTTTTTATTTGACTTGTTAATCAGAAAGCGCTTATATAGATATTATGAAAAAGATACTTTTTATTTTATTATTTTTGTCCTTACAAGGATTTTGTTCAACTTTGGATGAAGATTATGAGCAAATGCGCCCTTTAATGCCGATGCTTCAAACAGGTGGGGGCGGTTCAGTTAATTTATTAAAGCCGTACGCTGAAAAAGGCAATTCTGTTGCGGCTTACTTGTTGGGCGTCATCTATGAAGAAGGCAAAATCGTTGATCAAGATGAAAATAAAGCATTTGAATTTTATTCCCTTGCTGCGTCAAAAAATCCGAAAGCTGCTGTCAGAAAAGCAAATATGCTTATATCGGGTACTGGAACAGATATCAATTTAAATGAAGCAAAAGTTATTTATGCCGGTTTGTTTGATGATGAAGAATTTGGACAATTCGCAAAGGAACGCTTGAATCAAATTGAACAAATTGAACTGCGCGCATTGTATTTCAAAGGGCTTGAAGAAGCCGCTTTTGCCGGAGATGTTAAAGCTCAAGCACAGTTGGCGCAATTTATGTTGCTATCAGGTAATTTTGTTGGTGCTTATGTTTGGTTTTCTGTTTTGTCTGAAAATAAAGAACTTGCCGAACAACAAGCTGATTACAAAGCTTTTTTGGATAAGTTGCAAGGTGAAATGACTATTCATCAAATTATGCAGGCAGAAAAAGAACTGACAGATATCAAAAAAGCCATAAAATCCACAATAATCAAATAAGTTTTTTTAAGCAATTTTTGAAAACAGTAAGATAAATATTGCAAAAAGATCCTCTTTCTTTTTGTGGAAATTTGGTAAAGTCTGGCGTTAGAGCAAAAAATTGCCGGACGGCAACGCAAATCAACAGTTGTTGCATAAAAGAATGTTAAAGAGTTATTGCATAAAAGAAGTTAAAGCGGGAAAAAGATTATTTCCCGCTTTTTTGGGTAAGAAGAGGGTATCTTTAAGGGCAACTGCTTTATACAAATCATAAAACAGCGCCCCAAACATCTTTTCCGATTTTGTCCGGATTGTCCGTTCTGCTTTTAATTCAAGTTTCTTTGTTCATAAGTTCTTGGCTTATATTGTTTTTTTGCGGGAAGTTTTTGGCTTATATTGTTTTTTCTGCGGGTTGCTCGCCCAGGAATAACATCGTTCCCATTTTTATTTTCCTTTCATTAAATTTTGTCGGATTCTATACAAATATTATAAAAAACGCATTTTCAGGGCGATAATTTTTAGATTTCGCATAAATCTTTGTCGCTGAAAAATCGTTTTTTCAGAAAAGCATTATTTAAAAATCAATTTTGTAAAAATAATACAAACGGAGTCATCCTGAACGTGATTTGGAAACTATTTATTATGGATGACATTCCGAAACAAGTTAGAAAAAATCTTTACCATTATTGCGTTTCCCGTCATTGTGAAACATCAAATTCAGGGCGATAATTTTTAGATTTCGCATAAATAATCGACTTTATCGCTGAAAAATCGTTTTTTCAGAAAAGCATTATTTAAAAATCGATTTTGGGGAAATAATACAAACGGACGTCATCCTGAACTTGATTTGGAAACTATCTATTATGAATGACATTCCGAAACAAGTTAGAAAAATCTTTACCATTATTGCATTTCCCGTCATTGTGAAACATCAAAGAAGGATTTAAAAAAAACGTTAAAGCCCATAAAAATTTTATACACAAAGTTATCCACAGCCTTAAAAGAAATTAAAATAACATATTGAAAAATAATAATTTTTATAAGAATAACAGGGTGTTTTGTTGATGCATATTTGTCGCATAATTTTTATTATGGATAATTAAAGTACACAGTTCATTTATAGAAGATCGTGAAAACAAGGAAAATCCGATATTTTATTTTCATTAAAAATCACAAAAAAATAAAAATTCTTACCGGTACGTTTGAAAAGTACACTATTTATACGAATAAGTATTTTGTTTGCGTTCAGAGGACGCAAAATAAGGATTAAAAAAATCCGGCCAAAATTTCGATTTTAAAAAGTATACTGTGCGGAAACGTTGAATTTCCGCTGTTTTTATTGTATAATAAAAATTTAACTAAAAAGGAGGAAACAAAAAATGATAAAATTTAACAAACACACAAAAAATAAACTCGATTCGCTGTTGAAACAGATAAATAATTTAAAAAAATGCATTCAAACTATTGAAGATGAACTGGAGGATCAGATCCTCCAGAATGAACAAGATGTATCAAAAAATGATTATTCGGACAATAGAAATATCAAAATTCGTCAAAATGCGCTTGCTACAAGGTATATTAACACGCTTTTGAGTATGGGACTACATAAAAATGAAGCTGTGCTTGTATGCGCTTCAAAAATGAATTTAGACCCATCTTTTGTTTTTGATATGTATTCGATAGACTGGACAGATAATAATTATATCGAAAAACGCGCAAAGTATTTGTGCGTTGAAATGATGCATAAAAAAGGATATACGGCAAAAAAGATTGCCGAAATATTCGGATTTTCGGAAAAATACGTTTTTAAAATCTTAAAAAAGATAGTTAAAAACTGACGTAATGAAGTCCCCTATTCCGTCCGTACCGGCAAGAACACCGGCAATACCAGAAAACACACAAGCCCAAAAGCCTTTGTTTTTGTAAAATTTCTTGTCAAATTCCTTTACTTCTTGCTTTTCTTCTTTCATTTTCGTATCTCCCATAAATTATTTGTTCAATTAAAGATATACGCTTATCCAATTTTGCATGAACTAGCAAAATAGCAATTAAAGTCGGACTATTTCCTAAAATCTGAATAAGCAATTCTTCCATTATTTACGCCTGATGTACTTGAAATAAACATACGCGGCTGCAATAATCATTCCTGCGACAATTATTTTGTCTCTTGTTTCCATTTCTGTGGACGCAACCGCCTTTTCTGTGTTAATTACAACGGCCGGTTGTTTGTTTTCATCAGAGAACCAGTCATAAATTAACGCTGAAGTTGAAGCAATAGCCATTCCACCAAGTGTTATAAGTC
>JBJFAP010000051.1:0-3413 GCA_051887975.1 Alphaproteobacteria bacterium
ATACGCGCGCAAATTGCTTGAATTTTATCTTCCAAAGCCGTTGTATCACCAAATTCTTTAAATGTATCTGCCATATCTTGGACAAGACCGGCTATATCCGTATTTCCAAGCACTGACGGAATTTCACGAACCATCACGCTGTCCCCTCCGAAAATTTCCAAATATAAGCCATACTTTTTTAATTCTTCCAATTTTGATGATAATAACATAACATCTTCTTCGGATAATTTCACAATTTCAGGTATCAATAATAATTGTGTTTGAACGTGCGAATCCATCTCTGATCGAATCTTTTCATAAGTCAGCCGTTCATGTGCTGCGTGTTGATCCGTAATAACAATGCTGTCTTTTGTTTGCGAAATAATATAAGTTTCCATCACTTGCGCACGCGCCAATCCCAATGGCGGAAAATCTTCGCCTTTGTCATCATTTAACACAGGTGCAACAGACGTTTGTTTAAAAGAATAAAAATTATCCATTTGTAAGGGTTTTTGCGAAAGATAATTATTTTCCTTTTCCTCGGGTGATGTAAATGCACCAGTTGCTTTCGGATAATATTGCGCTGTATTTTTTTGATAAGAATTAGAACGCACCGGTGGTAAAATCCCCGTTCTTGTGCTATCTAAAGCACCGATGCCGATTGTTGTTGACGTTTTATGCCCTGCTTCTGCCAAAGCATTTTTCAAAGAACCGACAATCAATCCGCGTATAATGGCAGCATCTTTGAAGCGTACTTCCGTTTTGGCTGGATGCACATTCACATCAACATCTGAATGGGGGACAGTTAAAAACAAAGCAACCACAGGATGTCCGCTGTCAACACCCAATAATCCCTGATATGCCCCTTTGATACAGCCCATCAAAATACGGTCTTTTATCCATCGACCATTAACAAACAAATGCTGTTCACAAGTCGTTGACCGCGTATAAGTCGGTAAACTTGCAAAACCTTTCAGAGCATATCCGTTATGTTCAGCATCGACTTCCACACAATTTTGTGCAAAACCGGAACCAAATATTTTACCGATTCTGTCCAACAAGTTATCCGTTGCCGGATAAAAAAGTAATTCCCTTTTTTCATCAGTTAAACGAAAAGAAACTTCCGGATTGGCCATTGCTAAATGATTGATAACTTCTTTAATATATCCTGTTTCGGTGGGAGTTGCCTTTAAAAATTTCAATCGAGCAGGCGTGGCAAAAAACAAATCCTTTACTTCGACTTTTGTTCCCTCATTAAAAGAAGCCGGCATGACATTTGATTTTCGACCGCCTTCCACTTCGATTTGCCAAGCTTCATCTGACCCTTTTTGTCTGGAAGTAATCACCAATCTTGCCACCGAACCAATAGAAGGCAAAGCTTCTCCCCTGAAACCGAAAGAAGAAATGGCAAATAAATCGTTTGTTGGTAATTTACTTGTCGCATGCCTTTCAACGCATACTGCCAAGTCATCTTTATTCATACCCTTACCATTATCGACAACTGACAAATAACTTTTGCCACCATCGCCCAAAACAATATCTATGCGCGTTGAACCTGCATCAATCGCATTTTCTATCAACTCTTTAAGCGCAGAAGAAGGACGTTCAATCACTTCCCCTGCGGCGATTTGGTTAATTAAATTTGGTGGTAAAAGTCGGATACCCATTTTTCCTTACGTTTTTCCCTGACATAGTTAATAATTGCATTTGTAGATGAATCGTGCGCTTTTACTTCAGTATCTTGCGTCAATTCGGGAATAATTTTTTTTGCCAAAACTTTTCCCAATTCAACACCCCATTGATCAAAGCTGTCAATACCCAAAATCACACCCATCACAAAAACTTTATGTTCATACATAGCGATTAAGCGCCCCAAATTACGCGGTGTCAATTCATCCATTAAAATAGTATTTGTCGGACGATTTCCGGTAAATGTTTTAAACGGTATCAATTCTTCCGGTACATCTTCAGCCCGTAATTCTTCTGGTGTCTTACCACGCATTAAAGCTTCCGGTTGAGCAATTGCATTGGCAAGTAAAATATTTTGATGATTTCCTGTTTCATTCAAAGAAAAAATCGGCGTTATAAAATCACAAGGGATCAAATGAGTTCCCTGATGAATCAACTGATAAAACGAATGTTGCCCGTTTGTGCCAGGTTCACCGAATAACACAGGCCCTGTCGGATAAGAAACAAAATGACCTTGCTTATCGACTCCTTTTCCATTTGATTCCATATCCAATTGTTGCAAATATGCCGGCAAACGATGTAAGTATTGATAATAAGGTAAAACAGCATATGTTTCCGCTTTAAAAAATACATGATACCAAATACCCAACAATCCCATTATAACAGGAATATTTTCTTCAAAAGGTGCATTTTTGAAATGTTCATCCATTTCAAAAGCCCCTTCCAATAATTCCACAAAATGATCGTATCCGATAGCCAACATAATGGAAAGACCAATCGCCGACCACATAGAATAACGTCCGCCGATAAAATTCCAAAATTCAAACATATTGTTTGTATCAATACCGAATTTTGCAACTTCCTCTGTATTTGTGGATAGTGCAACAAAATGATAAGGAATTGCTTGTTCGCCCAAAGCCTTTACCAACCATTCACGTGCCGTATTCGCATTGACCATCGTTTCCATTGTTGTGAAAGTTTTTGATGCTACCAAAAACAAAGTTGTTTCAGGTTGGCATTGTTTTAAAGCTTCCGCCATAGCCGTTCCGTCTATATTGGAAACAAAGTGAAAATTCATATCGTCTGTTTTATATTTTTTCAATGCTTCAACCGCCATTAAAGGTCCTAAATCAGAACCACCGATACCGATATTGACAACATCTTTGATGCGTTGCCCTGTTGCGCCACGCCAGTTGCCGGAACGCACCTTATCGGAAAAAGCGTGCATTTTTCCCAAAACAGCATTTACATCTTGCATAACATCTTTACCGTTTATAAAAATCGGTCTGTTTGAACGATTACGCAATGCAATATGTAAAACGGATCTTTTTTCCGTAAAATTGATTTCATCACCGTTAAACATCTTTTCACGCATTTCGGACAAATTACATTCATTGGCCAAGTTAATCAACAAAGGCAATGTTTCATCGGTAATTCTGTTTTTCGAATAATCCAAAATAAAATCTTTTAAATGAAGTGTCATCTTTTTTGCGCGTGCACAATCCCCTTCAAACATATCACGCATATGTATGTCTTTGACAGCATCAAAATGAGCATTTAAAGCGGCAAAGCTCTTTAAATTCGTCAACATTCACAATCTCCTTTATTTTGTTTCTTTGGGCGGGCGTAATTCATAATCGGGAGGCAAAGTCAAATCTTTGCGAGTTTCCACCTGTGATTCATCAGGGGCACGATAAATTGTACTTTTTGATGTACAAGATGCCAACCCGATACATATCAATAGC
>JBJFAP010000052.1:0-3409 GCA_051887975.1 Alphaproteobacteria bacterium
GCACCGGCTTGAGCAACAATATAAGCTTCTCTTTCGTGATTTTTGGCATTTAATACTTCGAAACGGTAATTTGTTTGCTTTTGCAACATATCCGCCAAAACTTCTGACTTTTCAACAGAAGTCGTACCCACCAAAACAGGTTGCCCCTTTTCATGAGCCGAAACAATTTCTTCAATAATCGCTTTATATTTTTCGGCCGCTGTTCCGTAAATAGCATCTTGTTCATCAATACGAACAACCGGCTTATTTGTCGGAATTTCAACAACCGTCAAATGATAAGTCGAATCGAATTCTCCGCTTTCCGTCATTGCCGTTCCGGTCATACCGGCCAATTTCGGATACATTCTGAAATAATTTTGATATGTAATGGATGCCAATGTCTGATTTTCGGGTTGAATTGTAACGCCTTCTTTTGCTTCCAATGCCTGATGTAATCCGTCCGAATAACGACGGCCGTCCATAATACGGCCCGTAAATTCATCAACGATAATCACTTGATCGTTTCTGACAATGTAATCTACATCACGCGCAAACATTTCGTGCGCACGCAAAGCTTGTTCCACATGATGAACCAAAGATATATTCTGCAAGTCATACAAAGACCCCGTCGGCATTAAACCGGCATCACGCAACCAACCTTCCACCGCATCGATTCCAGCTTCCGTCAAAGTAATTTGACGATGTTTTTCGTCCTTTTCATAATGTTCCGGCTTGATGTTGTACATCAATTTATCAATGCTTTTGTATTTTTCAGAAGAATCTTCAGCCTGTCCGGAAATAATAAGCGGTGTTCTGGCTTCATCAATTAAAATACTGTCAACTTCATCAACAATAGCAAAATTAAACGGACGTTGAACCATATCTTCCAACCGAAAACGCATATTATCACGCAAATAATCAAAGCCCATTTCACTGTTCGTTCCGTATGTAATATCACATTGATAGGCTGCTTTTCTTTCATCGTTATCCAATTCGTGATGGACACAACCGACCGTTAAACCCAAAAACTTATAAATTTGTCCCATCCATTCGGCATCACGTTTTGCCAAGTAATCGTTTACAGTTACAACATGAACACCTTTTCCTGAAAGCGCATTTAAATAAACAGGTAATGTAGATACCAAAGTTTTTCCTTCGCCGGTTTTCATTTCGGCAATTTGTCCTTTATGTAAAACGATACCGCCGATTATTTGCACATCGTAAGGACGTTGATGAAGTGTTCTTTTTGCAGCTTCTCTGACAACAGCAAAAGCTTCCACCATAATATCATCAAGTGTTTCGCCTTTATTTAATCTGGCCTTAAATTCATCTGTTTTTGCGCGCAAATCGGCATCTGATAACTTTTCGATTTTCGGCTCGAGAGCATTTACTTTTTGAACAATTTTAGTCAGTTTTTTGACATATCTGTCATTTGCAGAGCCGAACAATTTTTTTAACATCGATTTAAACCTTTCATATATATTATATTATTCGTTTATACATAGAGGCTTTATCAAAAAAAGTCAAGGTATTTTATCAACTAACGCTAATACATCTGTGGTTGCATCACAATTTGGAAAGGCTTGCAATATAGAATTTTGAGCCCGAATGGCATCTCTGACGTGCGTATCGCGGCGAATAACCCCCAACAAAGGCGGAGAAATTTTTAAAAATCCTTGACATGCTTTTAAAAGTGTTGAATAAGTACGTTCTCCTTCTTTAATGGAGGCAACCGCGTTAATAACTATTTGAATATCGACCTGCGGATTTTGCGTGTTGATCACTTTTATAAAAGCGTATGCGTCTGTCAATGAAGTGGGTTCATCAGTACATACAACCAACAAAGTTCCCGCATTTTGCGCAAACAAGCGAACCGCCTTTTCAATTCCCGCGCCTAAATCAATAATGACTTTATCATATTGCGCACACAGCAACTGTAAATCATCAAAAATAAGTTGTAATCTGGAAAGCGGAATATTTGCCAAAGATCCTGATCCCGACCTGCCGGCAATAACATCAAATCCCAAATCGGAACGAGATATTGCCTGTGTCATCGGAACTTTTCCGACAATAACAGAACTTAAATCATATTGCGCAACCAACCCCAACTGAATATCCACGTTTGCAAGCCCTAAATCACCGTCAAACAACAAAACTTTCTGTCCTTGTTTTGCCAAAGCGTGAGCTAAACAAATAGACAGCCACGTTTTACCAACGCCGCCTTTTCCTGAAGCAACCGCAATCATATTTTGTCCTTTTCGGCTTTTTGAAGCTTTTGTCAGATCCGCCGGTAATGATAAAATTTTCGAGATATTCATAATAACCCCTCTTTTTTTGTAGTAAGTAAAATCAATTCTGCCAAAGAACTTGCTTTTAACGGGCACAAACCTTCATAAACGTGTGTTCCCATCCCCACATCCGTTAAAGCATAACCGTTATTTTGTGCTGCAAACAAAATATTTCCAAATCTTCTTGACAAATCCAATCGCGTTGCCATTATTCGGGAACAGCCTAAAGGCAAAAACGCTTCCGCCATTTGCGCTGTTTCATAAGAATCCAAACCCGCCGGCAATACCAAAATCGCTTCGAAACCGTCAATATCCGAACGCATTTGCTGTAATAAAGACATATCCTTTTGTAAAAACGGATTGACTCCGGGCGAATCGATAATAATCAAATCGCTTGACTTGCGCGCTTCTTCAACAGCCGATTTTAACAAGTCAGGCTTTCGAACTTTTATTAAAGGCAACTCCAATATTTTGGTAAAAGCTTCCAATTGTTCAATAGCACCGGCACGCTTGACATCCGTTGTAATAACCGACAATTTTTTGTTTTCCACTTTGGCACGCACCGCCATTTTAGCCGCGGCAATCGTTTTTCCCGAACCATACGGACCTGTCAACATATACGCTTTTTTCGTTGTTTGTAAAACGAGTGCAGAAAAATTAAAAACTTCTTGTAAAGCTTCTGTCAATAAATCCTGTTGCGATAAATCCGGCGCTTTATTTTTCATAATCAACAACAAACGTTCAATCAATAAAGGCGGTATGCTTTGTTGCGATAATGCTTTTTCTATAAGACATAAACTTTGTTCAGTACGCGATCCGAATAAAGCCTGACTGACTTCAGCTTCAGTTGAAGCATCTTCCAATCCGACTGTAATGCGTACACCTTCAAGCGTTCTTTGATTTGACAATATCATAGCACTTGATCCGAAATCTTTTCGAATCGTATCCATTGCTTCAGGAACAGATGGTGCTATGTAAGTTTTAATCCGCATTTTATCCTTCAAAATAATTTATTTGTTGGCCTTGGGGCAAAAGAGCATTCAATTCTTCTTCTGTCTTTCTTGGATTTTGACCGCTGTCAACGGCTTCAAACCCGATTAAACAAAGTGTTGAGTTTGCTAAAACCTGTCTGGCATTTTGTT
>JBJFAP010000053.1:0-17911 GCA_051887975.1 Alphaproteobacteria bacterium
AAGGCTTCATCATAATTTGCGTTTTTGATTGCTTCTGTCAATTTGACAACTTTTGCCATCATATTATCCGGTTTTACTTGCAGAGCCTGTTCGGCATAAACAGCAGATTTTTTGATATCACCGGACAACATAAAATATGTAAACAAAGCCGATTTAATATCATTATTTTGCGGATCTGTTTTTAACACATTTTCATAAGATTGCGCCAATAAAGCAAAATTTTTACCACGTCTTGCAAAAGATCCCTTCAAAAAAGAAGAAAAATCCGCATTTTCCGGAATATCCCGTACAGGACGCCCTTTAAAATAAGCTTCTATCATCTCTTCGATTTCGCTCGTTTCTTCTGCTTCCTCTTGCACATCAGCTTGTGTTTTATTTTCAACATTCTCCGGCTCAATTTTTTTGCTTGGCAAAGAACAATAAACGCATGCTGACATGACAACAATCACGCATACAAACAATAAAAAACTTTTTTTCTTTCTTTTTTTCATTTTTAGACTCGCAAATTATTTTAATTTCGTATAGTATATAAAAAAAATGAAATAAAGAAAAGTATTTTTACAATGAATGTGCATCAGCAAATTTTAAATTGGTATTTTCAAAGCGGAGTCGATGAAACAATCGGTCTTGTTCCTGTTAATCGAATGATTCCGAAACAAGAAGCCGCTTTATTAAAAAAAGAAATTCCGTCTTCACCGGAAACATCCGTACCAATACCACACCCGACAACCGTCTTGCCGGATAATTTATTGGAAAGTGCCGTCAGTTTGGCAAGAAACGCAAATTCTTTGGAAGAATTACAAAAAGCTTTAAATGCCTTTGAAGGCTGTCCGTTAAAGAAAACTGCCAAAAACACAGTTTTCGGGCAAGGTAATCCGCATGCCGAAGTTATGTTGATTGGCGAAGCACCGGGGGCGGATGAAGATCGAATAGGCTTACCTTTTGTGGGATTAAGCGGTCAATTATTGGACAAGCAATTAAACGCCATCGGGTTGTCAAGACAAACAAATGTGTATATTTCAAATATTATTCCTTGGCGACCTCCCGGAAACAGATCCCCTTCAGATACCGAAATTTCCTTATGTTTGCCTTTTATTAAACGCCACATTGAATTAGTCAATCCCAAAATATTGATTACCTTGGGGGGGATTGCTTTTACCGCTTTATTGGGAAAAGGCGAAACAATCAGCAAAGCGCGCGGAATTTGGCATTCTTATCAAACAGAAGGATTGGTTGCACCAATTGATGTATTACCCACTTTTCATCCTGCGTTTTTATTAAGAACGCCGGCCCAAAAAAAAGCAACTTGGCATGATTTTTTAATGGTACAAGAAAAACTGACAAATAATCATTAAAAAAAATCTTGACTTTTTGTCAAAAAAAAAGCACTCTTGCAGAACACAAGGATAAAAATGAACGCTTTTTGGAAACGTTTTTTTGCATACTTATATAAGCCAATGCATCGGCTTTGGCTGTGGACGCGTCCGTCTTACAGACGGCACAGAACGCCATATCAAAAACGTTTTGATTTAAAAATTCAATACACTTTTATCGGTTGCTTAATCGGTATGTTGGCAGTCGCGCTTGTTGTCAGTTTAAAACCGCCCGAACAGCGCAAACTTTCGGATTTAATAAAAGAAGGGATGCCTCAACAAGAACAGCTGCAAGAACTTATTCCTTCGCCCCTTCGCGAACCTGATCTTGTTGTTCAAGAAGCTTTGCCGGACGATGATGCCGAACAAATTCCTTTGATTTCTTCCAAACAAGATATTCAATCACACGAATTGGTACTTGGTAAAAACGAAACTTTATCAGGTCTTTTAAAGCGCGCAAATGTATCACTTGCACAAGCTCTGGAAGCATGTAAAACATTGGACTTGGTGATTGACACAAAAAAATTCAGACCCGGTCAAACATTTGAAGTCTTTTTTATAGACGATGTTTTTCAAGGCTTAAAATTTGAAGACAGAACCGGTCAAACAATTTCAGTTTTAAAAAATAAAAAGGGTGAATTTATTCCCCAAACAAAGGAAGGAATTATTGAAAATAAACGCTATGCGCTACAAGGTTTCTTGGTAAGCTCTTTTTCAGAATCGGCACAAAAAATCGGCATTCCGAAAACAGTTATTCATCAAGCGGTTTTAGCTTTGGATGGCAGGATTGATTTTAAAAAAGATTTAAAACAAGGTTCGCCGTTTAAAATTGTGTACGAACAGAAAATGACGGAAACAGGAAAACCGGTTGGAAAAAGTCAGCTTTTATATATTTCATTGACGACACACAAATCCATTTGCCAAAGATATTTCTTTACAGACGCTGCGGGCGTTCAAGGATATTATGATGAAAAAGGCGCAAGTACGCCACAAACATTGATGAAAAGACCTTTAGGAAGTTCTGCGCGCATTTCATCACCGTTCGGAATGCGCATACACCCGATTTTGGGTTATCAAATTCAACACAAAGGAATCGATTTTGCGGCCCCGATGGGAACACCCATTCCTGCCGGTGCAAGTGGCATTATTCAAAAAATTGGCAGAAATGGCGGATACGGAAAATATATTCTTATTAAACATAACGATACTTATTCAACAGCTTATGGGCATTTAAATGCTTTTGCAGACGGATTGCGTGTCGGATCACAAGTCAAAAAAGGTGAAATAATCGGCTATGTCGGCAGCACAGGTCGTTCCACAGGTCCGCATTTGCATTATGAAGTTGTCAAAAACAAACAACCGGTTAATCCTTTGAAAACACACACCATTCCTCAACGCATTTTAAAAAACCAATCATTAGAACAATTTAAAAGAAAAAAGCAATTCATTGATTCGATTAAAACAACAGTTGTTGTACTTGAAACCGCCCCAAAAGAAGAAAAGAAAATATCCGAACAGGAAAAATCCCCTTCTTTTGAAAAGAAAGAAGAAGCAAAACAAACAACCGAAAACCCCGTTGAATCTGTTGCACAAGACACACCAACACAGGTTCAAACATTGCCTGTACAGGAAAAACCCGCAACCGAAACAAAAGCACAAACAATACAGAAAACGCCCCAAACATCAACGGAACAACCTTCGCCACAAACACAAAAAACACCCGCAACCGAAATAAAAGCACAAACAATACAGAAAACGCCCCAAACATCAACGGAACAACCTTCGCCACAAACACAGGAAAAACAAACCTTGCAACCGCCACAGCAACTGCCGCAAACAAAGCCGGTTATTATCACGCCAACGACAGTTTCGAAAATACCCGTACCGAAAATAAAACAAACACGAAAGAAAGCTTGATTTTATTTAGTTTCTTTTTTGTTTTTTTGCGCTTCCAACCACGCATTTAAGTCTTCTGATTTTTCTTCTGTTTCTTCTTCCGGATCACCGGTTTCGAATAATAAAGACGGTTGATTTTCAAACTTTTTCTCCCACACGTTCAGTTGACTTGCAAGAACACTTTTCATATATGTTTCATCAGCGGCATAATTTTTTAAGCTTTTTTCCAAAGCCCCTTTAATAAAATGTGCACATTGATTATTGGTAGCATAAGACATAAATATATATGGCGAAAATACCGGTTCGGAATATGTTAAATAATCATTCAATTTAAACCGTCTGGATTCTGTTTCAAAAGCATATCGGCTCATTAAAATAAAATCCGTTTTCTTTTTCAGTAAATCATAAAAAGCTTTTTTAGGTCCGCTGACCTGTGTAATTTCAACCCCTTTTGGAATGGCTGTTTTAAACAAATCATAAAAAATTTCTTCCCTTCGAACATATCCTTTTTTACCGACCAAATCTTGCAGTGTTTTCGGTTGTTCGGGATTTGCTTTTAAGCTGACAATCACAATCGGATTTGAAAGATAGCCCGGTTGAAAATTCGCCAAATTTTTATATGTATTCGGATCAGAAAAATCAGATACCAACACATCAAAATAACCGTTTGCAAGCGCATACTTTGCTTCTTTAAAATTTAAAGCATTTACGAAAACAAAACGCAAATTATTTTCTTTTGCAAAACGTTTAAACAATTCCATTCCGGCTCCGTAATAACGATGAAAAGTTTTAACTTCTATCATATCCTGAACATACTGTGTTTCCTTCCATCCGAAAGGCGGATAATTCATAAAACTTGCCACACGAATCGGATTTTCGTCCGAACCGCAATAAAGATATCTTTGCGCTTGAACAGGAGTTCTTTCTTGTTCCGTATCGGAATAAGAAAAAATATCAGCGTGCGCACAAAAAGCACAAAAAATCAAAATAAGACAGATTATTTTTTTCATTTTACTTTCCTTTTCGTTGTTTTCTTAACCGCAGAAGATTTTAGTGAAACTTTCTTTGTTTTAACTGTTTTTTTCGTTGTTGTGGCAACCGCTTTTGGACCGGATGTCTTTACTGCAACAGGCGCGCTGTCCGTTAAATTTAAAATGCGTTCTTTCGGAAAGAATACCGTTACGCAAGTTCCTTTGCCTTCTGTACTTTCCATTTGGACATGTCCGCCATGTAATTCAATCAGGTGTTTAACCAAAGACAATCCCAAACCGCTGCCGGCATGCGCACGCGTGAAAATATTTTCCACTTGAGTAAAAGGCGTAAACAGTTTTTCAATTTTATCGGCAGCAATCCCGATGCCGTTGTCTTTTACGCTAAAAGCTAACTCTCCTGCTGCTGTATCATACACATTGACATCAATTTTGCCTTTATCGTGCGTAAATTTAATTGCGTTAGAAAGCAAATTTAACATTATTTGCTTTAAAACGCGGTCATCTGCGTAAATGTATTGAACCTTTGTTTCAACATCCACTTTAATACGGCGTTTGTCCGCATCCGGATATTTTAAAACCAAAGACATAGCATCTTCCAAAACCGCACGAATATTGATATTTTTTTCATTCAAATGTTGCCGTCCGCTTTCGACACGCGACAAGTCCAAAATATCGTTAATCAAAGACAACAAGTGAATACCGCTGGAATGAATATAATTGATATAATCGGCATATTGCGCGTTTTGTATTTCTCCGAAAGTTTTCATTTGCATTGTTTCAGAAAATCCCAAAATGGCATTCAGCGGCGTTCGAAGTTCATGACTGACATTGGCCAAAAATTCTGATTTTGCACGGTTGGCTTCTTCGGCGGCATCCTTTGCGGCAATCAAGTCTTCAATTAAATCATTACGTTCGGATGCTTGTTGTTCCATAATTTGTTTACTGGCTTCCAATTCTTGAATCTGTAAGCGCAACCGTTCTTCATAATTTCGAATTGCCGTTTGAGTTAAATTGCGGGCGCGTTGTTCTTCGATATTCTTGCATAGTTCAATAATCAAATTGCCTAATCTTTCCGGCCTTGTATTGTTAAAGTCATACAATTTGGATGAAAAGAAACTGACAACGCCTTCCATTACACCGTTAATGACCATTGGGAAAGCATAGGTTGCAACGAAAGATTCCTTGTCCACCGAATACCAATATTTTTGATAATAATCAATTCCTCGCGTATCTGCATAACCAAACGGTTTCCTGAGTTTATATGCTTTTATCATAGCAGATTCGCCATCTTGCGGATCATCCATATTCAAAAATTGAATAGAGGGAATCATCTTTTTATTTTTAGCGTTCACCAATTCCAAAGATATTTTTTTACCTCTGACTTTACCATAAAAAGCAACGGAAAAATCATAAGCGCGTAAAATGGATTTTAAAACTTGGTCAATTAAAAAAGTTTCGTCTTTTGAATCATCGGCCGAACGCAGGTAAGACAAAACAGAAAATAACGCGGTATAATCTTTTGCAAATTCATCACGTCGTTTAAAATATGTTTCATCATCAACAATCAATAAGAATTTTTTATTTTTGGCAGACAATAAAGACACACGCACACGTGCATATAACGATTCTCCGTTTTTCCTTTTTAAATCCAGTTTATATTCTTTTTCACGATCCGCGCTTTTTTTAGCCAATACATTTAAATCAATCGAATCTTTTTTTTCCAACAATTCTGAAAAACGCATTTTTTCCAATTCGCGAATTGAAAATCCTGTTAAAAATGACATCATCGAGTTAGAATACAAAATATTGCCTTTTTCGACCGATAAAATACCAACCTTTGCCCATTCCAATAATTGCCGATTTGAACGTAAATCATCAGCTAATCTCTGATTGGATAAAAACAAAGAATGCATTCTTCGCGTCATCGAAGCATTCACTTCCGGCTGATAGAAAAAACCATAAACACGCGTTAAAGCAATAAACAAAATTGCCACTATTAAAAAAATTGCGTACCAAATAAGCGCTCTGGCTATATTATAGACGGCCCTTTGCGCTGTCGGCATATCAAGCTCAAGAACCCTACAACTCCATTCATAACTTAAAACGACCATACAAATAAAAACAATGGATGCCAAAGAAAATCCGATAAACCAATGTTTATATTTCCACAAAATGAAGCGAAACCAAAGATTTAAATTGTTTTTTCTGTTATTTTTTTTCATTTGTTCTTCCTCGCGCATTTATTATAAACAAAACAAAATAAAAAATAAACATTTTTTTTCTTGCAAAAAAAGAACAAAACGTGTACACATTTAAAATATAGTGTATTTTTTTAAAAAACTAATAAAAGAGAGGAAAAATGTTAGATAAAGAAAAAGCTTTGGGTGCGGCCTTAACACAGATTGAAAAAACGTTCGGAAAAGGTTCTATTATGCGGTTGGGACAATGTGATAACGCTGTTGAAATTCCATCTATCTCGACCGGTTCTTTAGGGTTAGATTTGGCTTTGGGAATTGGCGGATTACCACGCGGACGCATTATTGAAATTTACGGACCGGAAAGTTCCGGTAAAACAACCTTGGCATTACATGTGGTTGCACAAGCTCAAAAAAAGGGCGGTTCGTGCGCTTACATTGATGCAGAACATGCGATGGATCCGTCTTATGCGGCAAAGTTGGGTGTCAACATCAATGATTTATTAATTTCTCAACCGGATACGGGTGAACAAGCGTTGGAAATTGCCGATACATTGGTGCGTTCCGGTGCTTTGGATGTATTGGTCGTTGACTCGGTGGCAGCGCTTGTTCCGAAAGCGGAAATTGAAGGGGAAATGGGCGATCAGCATATGGGCTTACAGGCCCGTTTGATGAGCCAAGCCTTACGCAAATTAACTGCATCAGTTGCGCGTTCAAATACATTGATTATTTTTATTAACCAAATTCGTATGAAAATTGGTGTTATGTTTGGAAATCCGGAAACAACAACGGGCGGTAATGCTTTAAAATTCTATGCTTCCGTTCGTATAGATATTCGCCGCATCGGAGCAATTAAAGATCATGAAGAAACGATTGGAAACCAAACACGCGTGAAAATTGTCAAAAATAAAGTAGCCCCTCCATTTAAAACGGTTGATTTTGACATCATTTACGGTGAAGGTATTTCCAAAATGGGTGAATTGATTGACTTGGGTGTTAAAGCCGGTGTTGTTGAAAAATCAGGCTCTTGGTATTCCTATAAGGGCGAAAAAATCGGGCAAGGCAAAGAAAGTGCAAAGGCATATTTAAAGGCAAATGAAAAAGTAGCCTCTGAAATTGAAGCAGCCATTCGCGCTGACGGTGGCGAATTGACGCAAAAGATGATTTTGGATGCGCCTATGCCGGTCGAAGAGGAAATGGTTGACGTTGAATAAAATCGTTTATATAAAAAATCCACTGATTTATGCCGGTGGATTTTTTTCGAGTTGAATAAAGTCGTTTATATAAAAAATCCACTGATTTATGCCGGTGGATTTTTTTCGAGTCGCATTTACAAAAAAACACCCTTCTTTCAAAATACGAAAAAGGGTGTTTTTATATCAGTCAAAATTTTAAAAATTATCGTTTAACATAAAAAAGTATGCTTGCGGATGAGCACAGACAGGACATTTTTCCGGAGCACTTTCACCCACGTGAATATGTCCGCAATTTGCGCATTCCCACATAACAATTGAACCTTTGCGGAAAACTTCGCCCTTTTTCACATTTTCCAATAATTTACGATAACGTTCTTCATGACGCTTTTCAATTTTTGCGACCATTTCCATTTGAGCCGCAATTTGCGTAAATCCTTCTTCGCGAGCCGTTTGGGCCATTTTCGCATACATATCCGTCCATTCATAGTTTTCGCCTTCTGCCGCGTCCAATAAATTTTCTTCCGTAGAAGGAACTTCCCCGTTATGTAATGCTTTAAACCACAATTTGGCGTGTTCTTTTTCATTGTTAGCTGTCGCTTCGAACAAGTCTGCGATTTGATTATAACCTTCTTTGCGTGCTTTTCCGGCAAAGTATGTATATTTATTGCGGGCTTGAGATTCTCCAGCAAAAGCAGCCATCAAATTTTGTTCAGTTTTTGAGCCTTTTAATTCCATTTTTTTCTCCATTTTTTGAGTTTAACACAACGTGCTCGATGATATACGAAAATATGTCGAAGTCAAGTTTTTTTTAAGAAAATCACAAAAAAATAAAAAAAGTGCTTGACTTTAAATTTTATTTGTGGCATAAGTAGTGGTATCGCAAAAGTTGCGGGTGTAGCTCAGGGGTAGAGCGCGACCTTGCCAAGGTCGATGTCGAGGGTTCAAATCCCTTCGCCCGCTCCAATTTAAGTCCTTGATTTTCAAGGACTTTTTTTCGTGCTTAAAAGATAATTCTACTTAAAAAAACGACTACAACAGGTCTTTTAAATTGATATTTAAAGCAGATGCTATTTTTAAACACATCAATAAAGTAGGGGACATTTGATGAGCTTCTATATGTCCGACGGATGTTCTGTGAATCTTTGCTTTTAAGGCAAGCCGTTCTTGAGAAAGCCCCTGTTTTAAGCGTTCTTCCTTCAACCGTTCGATTAAATTATATACTTTTTCTTCATTTTCTTGTTGCATTACCCTTATTGTAATGATATAAAATAAAAAAAAATACGATATTATAATATCCTGCAGAAAGAAAGTGAGGTTTGTGATGATACAAAGGGAATGGTTTTTATCCGGACGCAGTATGATTGAAATGTTGGATGTATTGGCAATTATCGGAATGTTGTCTTTGGTCGGTATCAGTGCTTATAAGCGCGCCATCATCCGTCATCAAACAAATAATTTAATCGAAGATGTGCGCCTTGCCGGTTTTATTGTCGCTGATGAAATGTTTTCTTCGCTTCCTGCCGAACAAGAAGAAGTTTCGATGGCAGGAAAATTCGCCCCCAAAAGCCCTTATACATTTACAGCGTTTAAGGAATCAGACATCACCTTTGCCGTTGTCGCGGATAGTGTTTCTTATCCCGTTTGCGAAGAAGTGCGTCAGCGCAAAGTCGATTGGTTGGAAGAAATCCGCCCGAATGGCAAGGAAAATATATGCCAAAAAGACGATGACAACACAGTCAGTTTTTTCTTTAACAGCGCATTTAATACGCAACAATCAGACTTTTTCAGCGCGTGCAAAGAAGATGCGGATTGCGGCGAATGCGGCACTTGCAACGGCAGAATGTGTGTGTATGAAAATGGCCCTGTTTTATCCGGAAGCACTTGTAGAGCTTGCCCTTCTGTTTTTTTGCAAAATTCCACAGTAAATAGTTGTCATCAATGCAAAGGAACGTTTTTTGCAAACAAAGATTCGCACAAACAGTGTGTTTCTTGTTCGTCCAACGTATATCACTTTTATACGACGAAAGAAGAATGTTTACGTTGCAATAAAGATGGATTTAGTAAATATTTTGTTCCTAAAAATGATGACCCGTCCATCGGTTCTTGTTATGATTGCGAAGGTACCGTTTCTGAAGATGGAACTTATTGCGATTGGAATTGTGGTAAAGGAAAAATCGGGATAAACGGTGCTTGGGAATGTAAAATGTGTACAAGAGGTTCTTCATATGCAGGAACAACATACAAAGAGTGTCAAAATTGTGGTGATGGTTGGTATTATACTGACAATTATTGCCTTGATTGCAACAGGGCTGATGTCAGCTCTGAAATGACTGAAGAAGAATGCAATGGTTGTCGCGTTGCTGGATATAATAAATATTGGTATCATATCGGACATATGCGTGAAAATGTTCCTGTTGGAAAATGTTTAACTTGCGAAGGTACTGTTTCCGAGGATGGAACTTATTGCGATTGGAATTGTGGTAAAGGAAAAATCGGTCAACAAGGGCGGTATTCTTGTTTGGCATGCGGCGGTACTTACACATATGATACTACACGAGAGCAATGTTTAAACTGCGATGATACCTTTTTTGAAGATAATATCGCACGTTGCACTAAATGTAGTATAAATAACACCGCGGGCAGTGTTCGTAAAGCTGATTGTTTGCGTTGCAATGAAGTAGGATATAATAAATATTGGGTTGGCGAATATATTGATGAAAGCAGTTTGGGAATGTGTAAAACTTGCGCCGGTACGGTATCCGAAGACGGAACGGGGTGCATGACCGAATAATCCACTTTACAACCGCTTAAAACAAAAAAGCTTATTCAAACATCTGGTGCAAAACGTTGATCATTTCGGACTGACATTCTTCCGGCAAGCGTCCAAGCTTTCGAATAAAATCCGATTTCGGACGTGTTCGGATTTGATCCAATGCAATTTGTGCGTCTTTGCCTTTCATATCAATCATCACGCGATAGGGCAACGGTCGAATCTTTGATGTAATCGGAGCAACCATCACATACGGCAATATATTATTTAATTCATCCGGAGAAATAACCGCGCAAGCTTTTAATGCGTCATCAACTTGCACTTCATAAACCATAAAACGTTTTACCATTCCCATTCTCCCTTTTCATCAAAAGGCGTTTGTTTATTTTCCATTTCCGACAATTCTTGCCATCCTTGGCGAACGGCTTGTGCCGCAGTCAAAACCACAGATTTATTTTTGACAACCAAATCCAAATCTTGTTCAAAACCGCATTGTTTGATAACTGATGACGGTATTCGAATCCCTTGAGAATTACCTATGCGCACTAAAGATATTTTCATGTTTATACTCCGTCCTTTGTCGATTTACCCAGAACTTGCTTTAAAATCATATAAAGCCGCCCCGCATCAGAGCCAATCAAAACAGGCAACAAAACATCTTTCTTTTCATTCGCTTTTGCTTTTACAGCCAAAGCATCAAATTCAGACATATAGCGCATCACAGCAACGCGTAAAGTGGAATTTTCCTGATATACCTTTTTAAAGCCATCCGCTTTTTCTTTCGGCAATGCCGTAATTAAATACCGCATAAACGCAGAATTATCACCGGCATAATATTTTTTCCATTGTTCTTCTTCTGCTTTAGGCGTAAACACATGAACAATGTCGATAGAAAACGTTGCCAAGTGTTCCAAAATAATACGTGCGTCTTTCATAAAACGATCCGTTGATACTGCCGTTAAATCTGCTTTCAACCTATCAATGACTTGTTGTGTTTTATTTGATACATCGACTAATTGCTTTGTTTGTTCTTCGATTGCCATTGTACCGAGTTTGCGCACCCGTTCATCCGTTTCCGTTAAGACTTGATTCAAGTTGTCCGTTTGGACCGCCAATTGCGTACCAAGTTCGTCCAAATGAGTCAATGTGCTGTCGCAAACAGAAGACAATTCAGCCGCTTCATCAGACACTTTCGCTTGCGCTTGCGCCATTTTATGAAGCGTTTTTTCAACTTCCTGATCCAACAAAGAACCTTGTGTTTTTAAGACAGTCAAAATCTTTTCGGCATTATTAAAGATATGTTCGTTAAATTCATTTGTTTGCGTTTCATAACGATTTAAAAGGCTTTCCAATCTGTCCATATGTTGATTAAAAGAAAGCGTGGAATTTTCCGATATCTTTAATATTTGCTCTGTTTTATCAGCGGCATCTTTTAATCCGTCCGTAGCCGAATCAATATGCGAAATATTACCTTCCAACGTTAAGCAAAGTCCTTCCATGACTTTTACAACTTTTTCTGTTGTCGCGGTTAAAACTTCGGTTCTGTCCGCAAAATTTTGAGTAATGTTAATCGTGCTTTGATTGGCTTGTTCTGTTGATGAAATAATTTCTTTAACATGTCCGGACATTTCTTTCATTGCGCCCAATGTCTTTGTATCGACATGGTCAATCACAATCGCCAAATCTTTAATCCAACGTTTCATTTCTTCACGAACCGTTTTTGTTTGTCCGGCAACTTGTTCAAAAACGACTTTAAATTCTGTAATCTGATTGCGTAATGCGTTTGTTAAAGATTGTGTATAAACAGCACCTTCTTCCGTCGGATACATCAATTGATTCATATAATTACGCAACATTTTTGTTTCTTCTTCCAATTGACCGCGACGTTCTATCCACGCAATCACAAACCAAATAAGTGCAAACGGCAATAATTGAGAAGCAACCGTTCCGACAAATTCTGCCGGTGTTAAACGATAACGCGTTGCCCACCATTCAACGCCCGCCATATAATCAATGCTTGCCCACAACCAAAGCAGGCTTAACACAAAAGCAAGCCAATAAATCGGTTTTAAATAAAACGGTTTTTTTTGCGTTTTTTCTGCCAAACTTTCTTTTTCAATATCGTCAAAAAATGCTGGTGCCATAATAATCTCCTTTTTTTCATTACAACCACATTATACGACCGATTTTAGCCTTGTCAAGAAGAAATTACAAAGTAATTACATTTTTTATTTTTGGGTAAAAAAATCAAATGCTTCATATATTTTTTAACGAATTGGAAAGAATTAGCATGATATGATTCTTGGCAAGAAAAGAACGCGGTGTTCTTTTATAATATTTGAAAGGAATATAAAATGATTGAATTTTTTGCTATTTTATTTGCACTTGCTGTCTTGTTCGGCTGTGTCGGCATCAAAATTGTACCGCAAGGATACGAATGGACAGTGGAAAATTTCGGTAAATACTCTAAATTATTAGGACCGGGCTTACATTGGGTTACGCCGATTTTCGAAAGAATCGGTCAAAAAGTCAATATGATGGAACAGGTTTTGGATATTCCGTCTCAAGACGTGATTACAAAAGATAACGCGATGGTGCGCGTGGATGGTGTCGTTTTCTTTGAAATTCAAGATCCATATGCGGCATCTTATCAAATTCACGATTTGTATTCAGGCTTGCTTAACTTGGTGATGACAAACGTTCGTACGGTTATTGGTTCGATGGAAGTTGATGAACTTTTAAGTCAGCGTGATGTCATTAACCAAAGATTACTTGCTGTTGTTGATGAAGCCACAGTTCCTTGGGGAACAAAAATTACGCGTGTTGAAATTAAAGACATTGCTCCACCGCGTGATTTGGTCGATGCAATGGCGCGTCAAATGAAGGCAGAACGTGAAAAACGTGCAAATGTTTTGGATGCAGAAGGTTTTAAACAAGCTGCCATTTTGAAAGCAGAAGGTGAAAAACAATCTGCTGTATTGGCTGCCGAAGGTGAAAAAGAAGTCGCTTTCCGCCAAGCCGAAGCCAGAGAACGCGCAGCCGAAGCAGAAGCAAAAGCCACAAAAATGGTGTCTGAAGCCATTGCAAAAGGGAATGCGCAATCTCTTAATTACTTTTTGGGACAAGCCTATATTGAAGCTTTAAAAGAAATTGTCAAATCACCGAATCAAAAGTTGTTAATGTTGCCTTTTGAAACACAACAATTGGCAAGTTCTTTGACGGGCATTGCCGAATTAACAAAAGAAATTTTTGGCGATAAAAAAGCACCGGCATTACCGGCTAAAACATCTTCAAAAACAGGCGAATAAGTATAACTGGGTGGGTGTTTTCGCCCACCCTTTTTAATAAGGAGTTTTATATGTTTTCATTTTTAGAAAGTTGGACAATGTGGGGGTGGATGAGCTTTGGACTTATTTTGATGATAGCCGAGCTTTTTATCCCCGGCACATTTGTCGTTTGGTTTGGTTTTGGCGCGGTTGCAACCGGCCTGTTGCATGGAATTATTTCTTTATCCGCCACAGCACAAATCGGCTTTTTTACTTTATTTTCTGCAATCAGCGTTACATTTGGTTTTTTTGTTTATAAAAAAATATTCGGTATAAATAAAAAAACAGGAACAGAAGACAAAATCGGCGCAAAAAAATATGTCGGACAAACATTTAAAGTCGTTGAACCGATTGTTGACGGAACAGGCAAGATTGCCGTTGGCGATACCGTATGGCTTGCTAAATCAAACAAAGATATTGCCAAGGGTAAAATGGTTAAAGTCGTGGACGTAAAAGGAACAATTTTAATCGTGGAATAATCCAAAAATCCCATAAAAAAGCCCTGCTTTGTTGCAGGGCTTTTGGTGTTTATTCCGTCAATTCAAAAAACGCCCGTTTTCCGATTTTAAATTTTGTACCGGATATCGGTTGAATTTTTGCATAACAATCCGTTTGTTTTTCGCCATTAACACTGACCGCGCCACTTTCAATCAAACGCCGCAAACCGGATTTACTTTCTTCGGCATTTAACTTTGCACAAACATCCAACAAAGTCATTTCTTTAGCACCCGCAAACACATCGCCAATCTTTACCGGTGTAAAAGCTTTATCATCAAATCCTTTTTGCTGTACCTGTTTATAAAAGAAAGCTTCCGCCTCATCGGCCTCTTGCTGGCTGTGGTATTGACGCACAATGCTTTTTGCAACTTTCTTCTTTAATTCCATCGGATTGACCGCACCATTTTTAAAATCGGCAATCATATTTGTTTTTTCTTCTTCTGAAAAATCAGTTGTCAGCTCAATCCATTCAGGTAGCAAATCGTCAGGAATAGACATTGTTTTACCGAACATATCATTTGCCGATTCTGTAAGTCCAATGTAATTACCTTTTGACTTACTCATTTTCATTTGCCCATCCAATCCGCGAAGAAGTGGCATACCGATTACGACCTGACCTTCTTTCATACCCAACATTGATTCCTGCAAAGTCTTACCGACAAGACAATTAAACAGCTGATCTCTGCCCCCGAACTCTATATCGGATTTTAAAGCAACCGAATCATACCCTTGCATCATCGGGTAAACCAATTCATGCAAAGAAATAGGAATATTGGCATTGAACCTTTTTTCAAAATCATCACGTTGCAACATTTGCGCCAACGTTGCTTTTCCTAAAAGTTTCAACACATCGGCAAATGTCATTTTGTTTAACCATTCGCTGTTTCGGACAATTTCGACATTTTTATTTAAATCAATCACTTTGCCCATTTGGTCAATATATGTTTGCGCGTTTGCTTTTGCTTCTTCTTCCGTCAAAGGCGGGCGCGTCGTGTTGCGTCCGGTCGGATCACCGACCATTGCCGTAAAATCGCCGACAAGCAAAACAATCTTAGCACCGGCATCTTGAAATTCACGCAATTTTTTGATACCCACCGCATGCCCAAGATGTAAATCCGGAGCAGTCGGATCCATACCGAATTTGATAACAAGAGGTCTCCCCTGTTTTTCTGCCAATGCGATTTTGGCTTCCAAGCCGTTTTCGGGGATAATGGTTTCTATTCCCCTTTTTAATTTTTCAATTTGTTGTTTTTCCATTTTTTTAATCCTTTATTTATGTATTTGAATCTTTTGTTTGTAAGACCTCGCGAACCTTTAAAACCAACTGATTGAGGCTGAACGGTTTCGGCAGAAAAGAAAAATTCTTATTTTCATCTTTACCGTGGCGCGCAAAATCTTCTGAATAGCCACTCATTAATATTACCCGTAAAGACGGGTATCGTTCTTTTGCAAGATTGCACAGCGTTTCGCCATCCATACCGGGCATGACCATATCCGTCAAAAGTAAATCGAAATTGTTTTCTTTTTCCAACTCGGTCAAGGCTTCTTGAGCATTTGCGCACTCCGTCACATTAAATCCTTTGTTTTTCAAAACGCGCGCAGAAAAAGCCCGAACCGCATCTTCATCTTCGACCAACAATACATTTGATCGCTGCATCGCAACAGGAATGACAGGCCGCATTGTTTTTTGTTTTTCCGGACCTGTTTCAAATCGGGGCAAATAGATGGTAAATGTTGTTCCTTTTCCTTGTTTGCTGGCAACATAAATATATCCGTCTGCTTGCGTAATAATGCCATAAACAGTGGACAAGCCCAACCCTGTACCAGAACCTGCAATTCCTTCTTTTGTTGAAAAGAACGGATCGAAAATACGCGTCAGGTTTTCTTTTGCTATTCCACATCCGGTATCAGACACATCAATGACAATATAGCTTCCGGGGATAATAATTTCCGTACCGATTGTGCGTGTTTTCTTCAATGTTTCCGTACGGCTTTTGATTGTCAAAGTACCGCCTTTTGGCATTGCATCACGGGCATTCACTGCTAAATTCAAAAACACCTGCATCAATTGTTGCGAATCAACCTTCACATAACCTAAATCCGGTGCAAAATCAGTAATCAATTCGATATTCATACCGATACTGCGCCGAAGCAATGATGCTAAATCAGAAAATTCGTCTGCAATATCCAACAAGCGCGGTTTTAACGGCTGCTTTTTTGAAAAAGTCAATAATCTGCCGACCAAGCCGGATGCTCTGTACGCATTATTTCGAATTTGCATAATGTCAGAAAAGGACGGATCACCTTGATTATGCCGTTGTAATAACAAATCAGAAAAACCGATAATTGCCGTTAATAAATTATTAAAATCGTGCGCAACACCACCGGCCAATTGACCCATTGCTTGCATTTTTTGCGCGTGAATCATTTGCATTTGTAATGTTTTGCGTTCATCCAAATTTGTCAGATAAAAAACAAAATCCGTAATTTCTCCGTCTTTTTCTATCGGCGATATATAGGCCATAAAAGTCCTTGTTTCATTATTTAACAAATTAAATGTTATTTCGCACTTTTCGAATTTTTGCGCACGCATCATCAATTTGGATAATTTTAACGGCAACGCCTCTTTAGATTCTTCGTCCAACAAACTCATTAAATGATCGCTTTTTATCGTTTGTGCCAAAATCTTACTTGCAATAGCATTTGCCTTTGATACCGTCAGATGCACCCCGTCAATAACCATAATACCAAACGGTGCTTTATTGAAAAAAACAGAATCGACAACCGGTGTTTGCTTTTTCTTTTGGGTTTTCGGTAAAACTATACCGGTAAAAAATGTCTGCCCTCCCTGCTCCATAACCGTTTGTAAAACGTGTGAATGAAAGATTTTATTGTGAACGGAAAAATCAATATCACCCATCCACGAATCGATAGCAGAGGGTATTTTATCTTTTGTGATATCTTCAAAATTAACACCATCTTCCGGAATATCCAACCAATCACGCAATCGTTGATTCGAACGTAAAATATCCCCTTTTGAATCGGCAACATAAAAGCCGGCAGGTATATTATCCCAAGATTCTGACAACAACATATGTTCTTGTATCATCAATTCTTCCAGCTGTACTTTTTGAGAAACGTCCGTTGCAATTAACATTATTCCGTTTTCAAATTGGCGTAAAATGACATTGTACGTTGCGCTTGGCATTTCCAATCGAATATCAATATTGCACTTTTTGCGGTAAGCGTCCTTTAACTTTTCCAAGCGTTCGGGTTGAAGCGTATCGGCAAAAAATAAAAACGGATTTTTCGAATCGAAAATTTTTAATCCTTGTTCGTTAGAAGCAACTATTTTACCCGAAAGCGAACGAATCTGTCTTGCGTCCGATTCGCTTTGTAATATATTTTCCAACCATTTTTTCTGAGCTAAAAACATTTTGATTCAAACTTTCCTAAAGAAGATATTAACAGAATCTGAATAAATAAGCGAGCTTTTTTTGGCAAAAAAAGCCATTTTTTAAACTTATTCTTTTTTTTACCTTGTTTTTCAAAATGTTATTTGATTTTTCGAAAATTTTAACTTTTTTTTAATAATTTTTTTACGCTTTAAACAAAAAAATAAAAAAATGTTATTTTATAAGATGTTATGAGGGGAAAAATTCTCT
>JBJFAP010000054.1:0-17909 GCA_051887975.1 Alphaproteobacteria bacterium
CACGAACAAAAACAACTTTGCCTTTAATATCGCCTAAATCATCAAGCGTATTGAAATTTGCCATTTTTTATTTCCTTTCTATTTCCCGCAGGAACAACCCTTCTTACCGCAAGGGCGTTTTTTTACTCCTTTAACTTGTGTTTTTTTGACCTGTGGGGCTTTGTTTGTAAATTTATCTGTTACATCAACACCGTTGGAGTAAATTTTGTTGACACAATAACGGCATTGTGTATATGAACCGTCTTCCATTTCCCTTTCTGTGAAATCCGAACATTCCGTTACGACTTCATAATAACGGACAGGCGGATTGCAGGACGGACATTCGACGATTGTTTCGGAAGAATGTCTGCAAGCGGATAACGCACAAACAACAACTGCTAACAATAAAAATTTTTTCATTTTTCTTTCCTTTCTTTATTGACTAAATAATTGTGTATTGCATCTCCCTTACGAAAAGGCGCTTCCCTCTTTCCAAGGAAAGCGCCTTTTTAATTCTTATAGGAATTTTGCCATTGCGGCTGCTGTATCCAACATACGATTTGAGAAACCCCATTCGTTGTCATACCAGCTCATTACACGCAATTGTGTTCCACCGATAACTTTTGTACCGCTTGCATCAAATGTTGAAGAATGCGGGTTATGTGTAAAGTCAATGGAAACCAACGGCAAATCATTATATCCCAAAATACCTTTTAATTCGCCTTCGGAATATTTTTTCATTGTGGCGTTCACTTCATCAACAGACACTTCACGGTTCATGATTAAGTTCGCATCAACCAAAGAAACATCCGGAGTCGGAACACGAATTGAAACACCATCCAATTTTCCTGCTAATTGAGGCAATACCAAACCAACAGCTTTTGCAGCACCTGTTGTTGTCGGAATCATACTCATTGCAGCAGCACGAGCACGATATAAATCCTTATGGTATTGATCCAAAATCTTTTGATCGTTTGTATAAGAGTGAATTGTTGTCATAAATCCTTGCTTAATACCGAATTCCTTGTCCAAAACATATGCGACAGGAGCCAAGCAGTTTGTTGTGCAAGATGCATTAGAAACGACTAAATCTTCTGCTGTCAATGTGCCTTGGTTTACACCGTAAACGATTGTTTTATCGGCTTCTTTACAAGGAGCAGATACCAAAACGCGTTTTGCACCGGCTGCCAAATGAACCATTGCTTTTTCTTTGTCTTTTCCGAAAATACCGGTACATTCGAACACGATATCAATGTCCATATCTTTCCATGGTAATTGCGTCGGATCTTTTTGAGCAATAACCTTTGTACGATAATCGCCCGCAACCAAATATTCACCTTCTGCGCGAATATCCATATTCATCATACGATGAATCGAATCATATTTTAACAAATATGCGTTTGCTGCCGCATCACCCAAATCGTTAATTGCGACAATATCAATATCTTTACGACCTGATTCCAAGAACGCACGATACACCAAACGACCGATACGACCGAAACCGTTAATTGCTACACGAGTTGCCATTTTATTATCTCCTTTAAATAGTTGGCTAAAAATTTTATAACGATGTTTTTTATATCACTTTTTTTTAAAAAAATCCAGCATTAAAATCAAAATTTTTTCATTTTTCTTTTAAATTTTACATTTTTATGTTCGGCTTTACCTTTTATTTACCTTTTTGTGCTTAAATGTCCACAGCTTAAAGGTAAAGGAGTTTATATTGTTTGCAGATGATAAAACGGCGAAGCTTAGTCTTCAGGACGTAAAATTATTACAGGACAATCCGTCCGTAGATGTTCGTTTGCAAACTATTTTAAAATTATCAGAACAATACAGATTGCACACACTTTCACAAAATGAAAGTAAGATTGCCGAAGATATTTTCAGACTTATCTTAAACGATTCAAACTTACTTCTGCGAACAGAATTGATTGCACGCTTAAAAGATGTTGATTTTTTACCGGAAGATATTTGTTTAAAAATTATTCAGGACCTGCCGGAAATTACATCTTCTTTTATTCAAGATTCTCCGTCCTTATCGGAAAAGGCTTTAATAAACATCATTAAACAAAAAAACGAACATTCTCAAAATGCCGTTGCAAGTCGGCAAGATTTACCTTTCAGAGTATGCGAAACCTTAACAGAAGAAGCCTCGTCTGATGTCCTTAAAACGTTAATCAGCAATGAAAAAGCGGACATTTCAGATTATGCCTATCAACGATTGATTGAACGCTTTTGTCAAGATGAAAATATACAGCGCGCTTTGTTAATGCGTAAAAACATACCTACGCACATTTTGGAAAAATTGATCAGTATCGTTCCGGACAATTTAAAAAAACAACTTTTGATGCGTCGCGATTTGTCCGCACCATTGATTACCACCCTTGTTTCCTTGGAACGTGAAAAGGCCATCCTTTCTTTAGCACAATCATCGACAGAAGATGAAGTCAGAACGCTTGTTATTCACTTAAATGGTATTAACCAATTAACACCGAATTTGATTTTACGATCTGCCGTTGTCGGAGATATGAAATTCTTTGAATACGCTATTGCTTTAAGAGCAGCAATTCCCATCCGCAACACACGTGTGTTGATATATGATTCCGGGTTGATGGGCTTGGAACGTATCTATGAAGAAGCCGGCATGCCAAAAGACATGTTTCCAGCTATAAGGTTGGCTGTTAAAACCTATAAAGAAATGATAAACGAAACAGAAGACGGTTATCGCGATCATTTTTGCAGACGCTTGGTCGAAAGATTGCTTATCTTATTTGATGAAAATGACATTCATATCGATAATGCAGATATGGAATATTTTTTAAATAAAATCGGACAAAATAAAGAAAAAAATTTTGATTTGGCTGTTTAAAGCAAATATTCTTGCTTCATTTGTTCCAAAACCTGCTTTGCCAAAGGAACAGTAATCGGATGTTGTTGCGCCAAAGACAAATCTTGAGCTAATTCGACAAAACGAAAAGCCGCTGAAAAAGACCGTTCTATATGTGTTAAAATATAATCCATCACACCTGATTGAATATCCAGTTGCCTTTCCGAAAGCCCTTTTAAAATCAAAGACATCATCATCGCATCATCGGGCAAGCCAATGTGAACTGTGGGAACTGTGTTCATTCTTGTTTTTAAATCGTTTAAACGCCAAAAAGGCATCGCCTTTGCTGTAAACAATATATTCTTCGATTGTTGAATTGCGTCATTATAAAGATGAAACAAAACTTCTTCATCAACACCGGCTTCATCAATATCTTCAATCGCAAACTTTTGCGGCATTAAATGCACATCTTCATAATTTAATCTTTTTGCCGAATAAATATTAGATGTAAAAATATGCGCCAAATGTGTCTTTCCACTTGAAGCCGGCCCCAAAATCAAAAGCATTGACGATGGCCAATTCGGAAAAGAATCGATCCATTTAACAGCATCTTTATTGCAATCGGCCACAAAAAAATCTTCTCGCGTATTGGCTTGTTCATACAAAAGCGGTAAAGGCATTTGCTTTGCGTACTTCACTGATTTTTTCCTTTATAAAAAGAACTGGACTGATAAAATTCTAATGCAGTACGAATAACCACACCCAAAACCGCAGCAACAGGAACAGCAACTAAAATCCCCAAAAAGCCAAACAAATAACCACCGGCAAACAAGGCAAAAATAACCCAAACAGGATGTAAATGGATTTTATTGCCAACAAGTTTTGGTGTTAAAACATAACCTTCCAAAAATTGTCCCAAACCAAAAACAATCAATATGCCGCAAAAAACACCCCAAGAAACAGATTGTGCAAAGCCCAACAACAAGCTTAAAGCAAAGCCCGTCAATGTGCCAACGTAGGGGATAAAAGAAAATACCCCCGAAACAAAACCGATAGAAAACCCGAAATCCAAGCCGATAACCGACAACCCGATACCGTAAAAAAGACCTAAAAACAAACAAACAAGTGCTTGTCCGCGAATAAATGCAGACAGAATCTCATCAATTTCTGACATTTTTTTATTTAAAAAATCTGCCCAATGACGCGGATACAAATCTTTAATTTTAGCAACAAAAACCGCCCAATCGGACAACAAATAAAAAGTAACAACCGGTGTAATAATAACAATGGAAACAATATCAAATATTGCACCCCAAGAACTGAATAATTGCATTAAAACATCTGTGGCTTGCGTAATAAAGTTAGTTCCTTGCGTTGATATAGTCTGCTTTACGTAATCCAACTGCGTTTCCGATACATGCGATTTTATCAAATCAAAAACGGGTTCAATTTTTTTCCAAAGATCGGCCGATAAAACCGGAACTTTTATAACAAAGGCTATTATCTGCGCCTCCAAAACCGGTATCAGAACAAGCAAACTTAAAAGCAGCAACAAAATTAACGTACCAATAACGCATATACTTGCCCAACCCCTTGAAAAATGATGTTTTTCCAATTTTATCACCAAAGGATTAAGCATATATGCCAAAACAAATCCCATTACAAAAGGCAACAAAATTCCGCGCAACAAATAAATCAAAGAAATAAAAACAACAAAAAAACATATGCAAAAGAGTGTGGTTTTCTTTTTTATCATTTTAATTTTCCTTTTTCATTTGTTCAAACATATCCAACGTTTCGGGCTGAATTTGTTCATAAAGATCAGCACCAAATGTGCGAATATCGCTTGGATTTTCGACATCAGCTTCTTTCTTTACCGATTCCAACAAAAAATTATTATTGACTTCATCAGCGACAACATCGGCTTCATCAGCGACAACATCGACTTCATCAGCGACAACATCGGCATTTTGGAAAACATCGTCTGTTTTTGTTATTTCTTCCACCAAATCACTTGGTGCATTGAGCATTTTTTTCAACAACAAACCATCTTTTGTTTCGATAATATATAAATTATCTTTTTGTAAAATGCTTTTAATTGTATCAAATTCACCGACATAAAACATTTCAATTTCGGCTTTATCCGGACGCAAAGATTTAACAACATATTGTTTAATCAATGTAATTTTATCCAGCTGTTTTCTGATTTCCAACCATTCTGCCAAATCTTGAATATGAACATTTATTTCAACCTGAACAGGATCATCAAAACGAACTGCATTTTTTTCACGCCAAGATTGTTCCAATAAAGAAACGACTCTTTGTGCAATGCGTTTCAAAACGACATTCATTTGAGCATCAATCGGTTCGGTTATTTCAATTGTGTCTAACTGTGCTTTTTCGCCTTGAAAAGGTCTGACTTTTACATGAACAATGTTACCTTGCGCCAAAAAAGAAAAATCAGCAATCAGCGCATTTTTACAATGGTATCGTTTAAGCAAAGAAGCTATATTTAAGTTTTCTTCCTGTGCCAAATTGTCTTCATTGATTACTTTCATATCGTCAACATCACCCAAAGGCACAACAAGCGGAACTAAATCACTTGAAGATGCCACGTTTGACAAAGCGGTTGCCCAAGGATTAGCATCCTTCCACAATAAAACTTCATCTGGTGTTCTGTAAACAGGGAAAATCAAAGATTTTTCCGCAACGACATTCACATAAGGCAACCTGTTTGTTTGAAAAAAATTCTGAACTGCATTCGCATTAAATTGAACATCCACATCCGCAATATAACGCACAGAAGAAGTTTTTTCATGAGATACTGAAAAATCACGCACTAAATTTAAAATATCTTCTGTTGATAAGACAGGCAAAGAATCCAAATCTTTTACCAAAGTCAAACGTTCCAACATTTTATAAAAAGCTTTTTCTTGCGCAGCGGCGATTCCTTGCTCTTTTGCCTTTGTTGCATTTTCAGCCGTTGTATCGACATGAATATTATGTACGGCATATACATCAGCTAAAGCGCTGAAAGAAAGGCACATCAATGTCAATACAAAAACAATTTTTTTCATCCGACAATTTCCATCTGATTAAAGAAAAATGATATTTCACGAGCTGCTGACTGAGGTGAATCTGACCCATGAACAGCATTACAAGGAAGTTCGGTTCCAAAGCGGGCGCGAATCGTACCTTCTGCCGCTTTTTTTGGATCTGTTGCGCCCATCAATGCGCGATAATCGGCAATCGCATTTTCTTTTTCAAGAACTTGAACCACAATTGGCGCAGAACTCATCATTTCAACAAGTCCGTCATAAAAGGGCTTTCCCTTATGTTCTGCATAAAATTCACCCGCAATTTGCTTTGTCATTTGAATTCTTTTCTGAGCAATGATACGAAATCCTTTTTCTTCAATCATTGCGTTAATTGCGCCCGTTTGATTGCGTGAAGTCGCATCAGGTTTTATCATTGAAAAAGTACGTTCCATTTTTATTTCCTTTCTTTTTCGTTTGTTATAACTTTTTTTTAAAAAACTTGCAAGTATTGATTTTGATATTTTTACGCATTTGATAAAAAACGCGCCATTACTTTTTTTCTGCCGTGTCTGTCAAAACTGACATCCAACTTATCGCCTTGTTCATCAATAACAGTTCCGAAACCGAACTTTTCGTGATAAACGCGCTTACCAACACGTTTTCCAAGATGTAATTTTGGCAAAGGTCTGTAAAAATCGGATGATCCTTTTCCCCATTCATAATCATCGCTTTTGTCAGCAGATGTTTTCCCCCATTCATAAAAGGAAGAATTCCTGTCTTCATCGTCATCTTCTTTCCATGTTTGCCAAGAAGGTTTCGTTGACCAAGAAGAAACACCGTAAGAAGTATTGTGTAATCCTTTGGCTGTATCCATTTCGATATGCTCTAAAGGCAATTCATCAATAAACCTTGATGGAATGGAATTTTGCCATTGTCCGTAAATACGGCGAGAGGACGCAAAACAAATATATACTTTTTTTCTGGCGCGCGTTATTCCGACATAAGCCAAACGACGTTCTTCTTCCAATCCGCCCTCACTTAATGATTTAGAATGAGGAAACAATCCTTCCTCCCAACCGGGCAAAAAGACTTCTTCAAATTCCAAACCTTTTGATGCGTGCAAAGTCATGACGGTAAACACGTCCTGTAAGTTTTCATTTTGTGTATCCGCCACCAAACTTGCATGCTCGATAAACGATGAAAGCGTATTAAATTCACCTTTCATGACGTTCATCAATTCTTTTAAGTTTTCCAATCTGCCTTCGGCATCCGGTGCTTTATCCATACGCCACATTGCATAATAACCGCTTTCTTCCAACATTCTGTCCGTTGTTGTTGACAAATCTTCTTCTTCCAACATTTGCCGCCACCGCTTGATATTTTCTTTAAAAGCAGTCAATGTAGCCCTTACAGAAGAACGCAAATCGCACCAATCAATTGCATCAAATAAGCAAATATGTTTTTCACGCGCACATTGATTCAATTTTTCAAGTGTTGTATCGCCGATTCCTCTGCGTGGTTTATTGACAATTCGCAAAAAGGCCAAGTCATCAGATGAATTAGCAAGTAATCTTAAATAGGCAACCGCATCTTTAATTTCTTCACGTTCATAAAATTTAAAATCTCCAATAACTTGATAAGGAATCCCCGCTTGCAACAATACTTCTTCAAATGCACGTGTTTGAAAGCCGGCTCGCACCAAAACCGCCATTTGAGAAAGCGGAATTGTTTTCATATCGTGTTCCACAATATCAATAACAGATTCGGCTTCCTCCTGCCCGTTATAATATCCTTTAATTTGTACTTTATCACCACTGCCGTCCCGTCCCTCTGGTACATATAATGTTTTACCAAGCCTGTTTTCATTATGCGCGATTAAAGCTGATGCCGCCCCCAAAATATGTGTCGTAGAACGATAATTTCTTTCCAAACGAATCGTTTCGGCATTTACAAAATCTTTTGAAAAACGCAAAATATTTTCAACTTCTGCACCACGCCAAGAATAAATTGACTGGTCATCATCGCCCACACAACACAAATTATTATGTCCCATTGACAACATACGAAGCCACAAATACTGCGCCACATTAGTATCTTGATATTCATCAACCAAAATGTATTTGAATTGCTTTTGATAATAAGATGCTATATCAGGACGTATTTTAAAAATTTCTAACGGAAGCAACAATAAATCCCCAAAATCAACTGCATTCAGTTCCTTTAATCTGTCTTGATATTTGCGATAATAACTTAAAGCATTTCCGTATAAAAAACCCGAATCTTCTTTCGGCGATACCGCATTCGCAGAAAGCCCTCTGTCTTTCCAACGTTGTATAATCCCGTTCAGTGCTGCCGGTGTCCATTGTTTAATGTCAACACCATCTGCCTGCATCAATTGTTTACAAATACGTTCCGAATCATCTTGTCCCAAAATAACAAAATCTTTATTTAATCCGACAACATCAAAATGTTGCCGAAGCATACGAAGCCCTATTCTGTGGAAAGTACCAAGCCAAACGGACATAGCCCGTCCGCCAATCATTTTTTCAAGCCGTTCTGTCATTTCACGCGCCGCCTTATTTGTAAATGTAACGGCTAAACACTGCCAAGGTTGTGCCAATCCCGAATCAATAATGTATGCAAGGCGCGTTGTTAACACACGTGTTTTTCCCGTACCTGCCCCCGACAAAACAAGCAAAGGTCCTTCCGTTGTCATAACGGCCTGCTTTTGTTCCGGATTCAATTCTTTTAAATACGGAAAATCCTTTTTTTCTTGTATATTTTCATTCGGTATTTTGTCTTCAAAATCAAACGGGCTTGACATATTTGTTCCTTTTTTGTTCTTTTTTTTTAGACAGTATATGCAAAATTATTTCGCGGTCAAGTCGTTTATCAATTTATTAATGACATAATTTGCCAGCATTAAACCAAAAATGCCGGTAATAGTGGAAAGTGATCCCATCTGTCTGTTTTCGGCTCTGCCTGTTTTGGCAACCTCTGTTGAATATACAACGGGAAAGTTCATATCTATGCCGTTTTTCTTACACAAAGTTCGCATATTCGAAGCCAAAGGACAAACACTTGTTTTTGACAATTTGTCGATTTTAATTTTACTTGCATCCGTACGTAATGCCGCCCCCATAGAAGAAATAAACGGAATTTGTTTTTCCTGACAGATGCGATAAATTTCGATTTTCGATTGCCTTGAATCAATCGCATCAATCACAAAATCAACATTTGAAATAATATCTTTTGCATTTGAAGAATCCAAAAAAAGGTCAAAAGTATCAACCCGAATGTCTTTTGAAATATCAAAAATACGATCTTTGGCAACTTCAATTTTCTTTTTGCCGATGGTTGAATTTAAAGCAAATAATTGCCGATTGATATTACTGATAGCAACTGTATCAAAATCAACCAATTTTAAATATCCGATACCGGCACGCGCAAGGGCTTCCGTTGCATAAGAACCGACTGCCCCACATCCTATCACCATCACACACGCATTTTGTAAGCGTTTTAATTTTTCATCGCCCAACAACAACCGTGTACGCATTAACCTGTCTTCTAACATTTAACAAATTCCCTTGCATTTTTTAATAAGGCTTGCTTTAATTTTTCTTCATTATACCCTGTAATTTCAGCCATTTTATGTACCAAATCAGGAATAACTGCCGGCTCTTTAGCTAAATCCGGACAATCAGATTCAATCATTAACCTGTCAAGCGGTGTTGCTTTTAAACAAGCCCTTACTTTCGGGTGATTTTCAGGCACAAAAATGGAAGAATACGAAAAATAAACATTATATTTTTCAATCATTTGAGGGATTAAATCCGCATTTGCGTGATGTGAATGTGATAAAATTTTGGGCGGCATTTTCAGGCGTTGTGTTTTAAAAATATGCAACAATCGATCCCAAGCGCGAACACAGTGAATAACGGCAGGTCTTTGATATTTCCATGCCAATTCAAGTTGTATTCTTAAAATTTTTTCTTGCCTGTCCATATCCTGTTTTAATTTATCGATACCGATTTCTCCTATCAAGATATTTTTATTTTCCACCAATTTTTGTTCAAGCCTTTTATTCCAATCTTTTGATAAAGTATCAATATACCATGGATGGACACCCAATGCGACATAAACACCTTTATATTGTCTTGATATATCAATAACTTTATCCCAATCTTGTTCGTTCGTAGCATTACACAAAAAATATCGGACACCGCTGTTAAAAGCCCTTTTCATAACCAAAGGCAAAATTTGTGCTTGTTGCAAATGTGTATGTGCGTCAAAATACATAAGAACACCTTTATTTTTTTATACACTTTTTTGTTGCAATTTTCAAGTATTAAAATATGATAAACAGAAAAGGAGTTTTTTATGCGGTTATCTTTAATCGTTTTTTTATGTGCCGTCATGAGTATTTTTTGGGGATTTTTAATGCTGATCCCTGCCGGTATTGATTACATGTATAATGATACAGCGGATGCACGTGTCTTTCTTCTTTGTGCATTAGGGACGGCTTGCATTGGCGCACTGACAGCGGCTTTTTCTTACAGACAATGGCAAGACAAATCCACGTTAAAAGAAATGTTTTTTATGACATCTTCTGTTTGGATTACTTTTGGTATTTTAGCCGCTATTCCTTTTTATTTTTCCCCGATGGGGTTATCTTTTACGGATGCAATCTTTGAAAGTATTTCAGGATTGACCACAACGGGCGCAACCATTCTAGCGCATATTGATGATGCCCCAAAAGGATTCTTGCTATGGCGTGCAATGTTGCAATGGATTGGAGGTATCGGTATTGTTATTTTGGCAATCACATTGCTTCCTATTCTTCGAATCGGTGGTATGCAGTTGTTTGCTACGGAAAGTTCAGACAGTTCAGAAAATGATACACCGTCCGTTGCCGTTAAATTAAAACGTTTTATTCTTGCTTATTTTTTCTTATCTTGCTTATGTTCTTTTGCCTTCTGGGTTTTTGGAATGACTCCCTTTGATGCCATTGCTCATATGATGACTTGCATTTCAACGGGCGGATTTTCAACGCATGATGCGTCAATGGCTTATTTTAATTCAAGTGCTATTTTGTGGACCGCTACTTTATTTATGGCAATCGGAGGCATTCCGCTTGCCGTTATTGTTAATTTTTTGGACGGACAATGGGCAAAAATAAAACAATATACACAAACTCGCACTTATTTGATGGCTTTATGTATTATGATTATCCCGCTGTCCATTTTATCTTGGGCATTTTTGGGTATTTTTCCATCCTTACTCAATTCATTGGAAATGATTGCCTTTCATGTTGTTTCTGTCATGACAACAACAGGTTATGTTGCGCAAAATTACACACTGTGGGGATCTTTTTTTGCCATGTTCTTTTTCTTGCTGACTGCATCAGGCGGCTGCACAGGATCAACAAGCGGTGGCATTAAGGTTTTCCGTTTTTCGATTCTTTCCAAAGCGATAAAGCGACATCTGACGCTGATGGTATCGCCTCACGCTATTGTCATTCCTCGCTATAATGACAAACCGATAACTGATGACGTCATGTTAAGTGTTTCGTCATTTTTTACAATTTTTTTGTTAATAACATTTGCTTGCGCCATCGGATTATCGGCTTGCGGACTTGATGTCCTCACATCGCTTTCAGGCTCTCTTACCGCTGTTGCAAATGTCGGACCAGGATTAGGTAATTTAATCGGACCGGACAAAAGTTTTTTTGTTTTACCCGCAACGGCAAAATGGATATTAAGTATTGCGATGTTGCTGGGCAGACTTGAGTTTATGACTGTATTGGTTTTATTTTTGCCGAAATTATGGCAAAAAAAATAAAAAAAGATACTTTACTTATTGATCAACTTCGTGATATATTAGCGAATAATTGAAAATTAAAGGGAGATTCGTATGAAAAAATTCTTATTGATTTTATTATTGGTTGTCATCGCTATTGCCGGTACTTTCGGCTTTTTGTTTTATCAAACGATTGATGAAAAAAGTTATCAACAGCAAATCGTATCTTCAGCACAACAATTGTTAGGCCGACAACTGCAAGTCAATGGACAGTTATCAATTAAATTATTCCCCTCTCCTGTTATTACTTTAACGGATGTGAGCATCTTAAATCCGCAAGAATTTAAAAATAAAAACTTAATTCATGTCGAAAAAGTTGAAGCGGATGTTCAATTTTCTTCTCTTTTCAAAAATCCTTTAGTGATACAAAACATCACACTTGTTAAACCGCATATTTTCTTGGAAAAAAATGAACAAGGAAAAATCAACTGGGATTTTGCGTTTTTAAGGCCTGATGTCCGCAAAGTAAGTCAAGACAATCTTTTAGGACAAAAAGTCCATGATGTACCACCTCAATTTCAAAATATGGATATTAAAGAAGGTCAATTGACTTATTTAAATCAGCCATTACAAACAAATATATTTTTAACTGATATTACCGGACAGTTAAAAGCCGATACCATCAAAGGACCTTTCGATTTCAAAGGACAAGTCAAAATTGACCAAATGCCGGTTCAAACGATATTGCATATTGATACGTTAGGAGCAGATGTGGAAACAAAATTTAGCGTGTCTTTATCCGCCCCGAACAGTAAAGCAACCCTTTCTGTACAAAGCGCATCCATTATCCGATTAGCCGAACCGACACAAGAAATTTCCGGTTCTTTTGCAATGACAGTTCCGTCCCTTTCATCCTTTTTAAATGATGTCAAAGGATACAAAGATTTGCCTTTGGAAATGGATAAACAAATAACGGGAGGCGGCCGATTCTTATTTTCTTCCAAACAAACTGTTTTTGATGAGCTGGCTTTTGTTTATGGTGATGTCAATTCAGACATTGCAACTTCTGGAAAAATTTCCGTTGATTATCCGGCAAGAGAAAAAGACAGAAAAAAGACTTCCGTTGTGTTGCGTTTTTCGCAATTAAATTTGGATTTGTTATCTCCGTATATGCCGAAAAAATCACCGGCAGAAGGATTATTTACCGTCTTGCCGCAAAGATTACCTGATAATCTTGAATTTTGGGTATCCAGTGAAAAATTAACTTTGTTAAACGGACAATTATCCAAAATAGATTTAAAAGGACGTTATCGCGATAATGTAATGAACATTTTTGAATTTTCGACTTTTTTACCCGAAAATGTTGAATTGACCGCAAAAGGCGACATCGACACAAAAGAAAAAAATGCGAAAATAAATCTTTCGTTACAAGGTAAAGATTTAAAGACGACCTATGAATGGGCAAAAGTATCAACACCATTCATCAAAAACGCAGCCGCTTTACATGATGCGGATATGACGGCTTTGCTTGAAATGACACCGGAAAATTTAACCTTATCCAACATTAACGCCAAAATTGCAGATGGTCAAATTTCAGGTAATTTAAGTTATTCGCTAACAACGAAACAACCGACTGCTTTTGTCGGGTTAAACTTGAAATCCTTGAATTTGGACAATTTTGTTCCCTCGCAAAGCACACAAGAAAAATTGACTTTAAAGCAAGCATTAAACCATTTCAAAACATACATGGAATCATCCATTTTATTTTCAGATGCTGATGTTGTTTTCAGCCTGAGCGCAAACGACATTACTTTTAAAAATTTACCGATTCAAAAAATGACTTACAAAGGCAAAATAAAATCCGGAGAATGGACAACGGAAGAAATGGATATCAAACAAATAGCAACTGCCGATATTCGTTATTCAGGCACGATGCGCAAAGATGCAAACGGGTTAGCTTTTGATAATGTAAATGCAAGCATAAATATTCCAAAAGCTTCTATTTTCTTTGAAAGATTGAAAATGCAATCTCCGACACCATCTTCGATGGGCAAATTGACAGCAAATGCAACGATTAACGGTACATTTAATCAAATGAATTTGCAGGCTCAAACATCTCTTTTGCAAGGCAAATTGCAATTTGACGGTACAATTCGTGATGTTTTATCAGAAGTTTCTCCGTACCAAATGAAAGTCAATGCTTCTTTCCCAAGTTTGACACAATTTGTTCGCTTGTTTCAACCATCTTATAAAGGACATCCGAATTTAACAGGGTTATTCAACTTTGATGGCACAATTTCAGGCGAATTGAATACGTTGTCATTTAAAGATGCGGCATTGGTAATCGGACCGCAAAAAGCAAACTTTAATTTGGATATAAAGCAAAATGACACGATTGTAAAAGCAACGGGCGATATTTCTTCTCCATGGCTTTATTTAGATAAATTCGTCATAGATGATGACGCTTCATCAGATACATCATATTCAAAAGATTTATTGGATTTTTCCTCTATGGATAATTTACAGTTGGATATTCGCTTATCTGCACAAAAAGCATCATGGGAAAACTTTGAAACAAATGATTTTGCAAGCCATCTTTTACTTGATCAGAAAATCTTGCAAATTCAAGATACAAAAGCTAAAATTGAACAAGGGACAATTTTATTTAATTCGACTTTGAACTTTTCTGCCTCAACCCCCTATTTAAAAGGGCAATTAGAATTAGTATCCGTTCCGATGACACCGAATTTCCTGTCATTAAGTTCTTTACGCTTAAGACAGGGAACAGCATCTTTTAAAACAGATTTCAACGCGAAGGGCAATTCAGTCGATGATATGATGCGTTCTTTATCTTCGAACGGACAATTTGATATTCAAAACGGTATTATTTCCGGTATGAATTTACCATCGTTTGAAAGACGTTCACAGGCTATGATTATCAGAACAGATGTTGCCGAAAACATAAACAATATATTACAAAAGGAATTTTTTACGGGTGAAACTTCCTTTGAAAAATTGACAGGTACTTTTGCTGTATCGAACGGCTTGTTGCGTTCCACAGATGCTGTTATGAAATCTCAAAACGCAAACGCATTGATACAAGCAGATTGGAACATCCCGCAAATGTATTTGTCATCATCAGGCGCAATTTCTTTCAGTAATTTGACAGGATATCCGCCTGTTGCATTATCAATCAAAGGAAACTTACGTAATTTGCAAACTTCATTGGATTTGACTTCCTTTATCAAGTATATTGAAAGCAGTGCTTCGGACACACGAAATGAAATGATTCGTAAACAAAGAGAAGAAGAAATGCAACGCAGACAAAAAGAAACTTCTGCCAGAGTTCAACAAATTGCACAATTAACTGCTCAAGCGGAAAAGCGGTTGGATCAAGTGCAAAAAGCCTTACAACTTGCTCCGTCAGAAGCGGCTCAAGCTCAACTGGTTCGTGCGAATGATGCTTTTATTTTATTGCAAGAATTATCAAATAAAACAGAGCCGTCCGAAGCGGATGCGGCAAAAGCTTCTGTCCAAGCTTCACAAATTACCTCCCGAACACAGGCAATTTTGAATCAAGTGAATGAAAAGGCAAGCAAAGCATTACGTCAGGAAATTGCAAAAAATATGGAAACAACGCAACAACAATTTTACGCCATTACACGCGTCTATCAGCGTTTAAGCAATGTTGAAATTGTTTATCAGGCATATCAAAAAGCGTCATCTTCATTCATTCAAATGCAGCAATTAAATGAAAAAGCCGCAACCGAACAAAATATTGATGCTTTACAATCCATTTCAGAACAAATACACAAAGAATCTGAAATCATTGATTTAACATATCAAAGTATTGCAAAGTATGATGTGGATGCTCAAGGTTCTGGCGTTTATTATGAACCATCTTCATCTGTACAAGGATCTATTAGGCGTAATTAAAATGAAAAAGTCTATCACAATAACGGGCGCTCTTGGAAGCGGAAAATCAACAGTAGCTCATATGCTTGCCGATAAAATGGCGTATATTTATTATTCCACAGGCAATGCGCAACGCCATATTGCCGAACAAATGCACTTGACAACTTTAGAATTAAATAAATTGGCAGATAAAGACCCTTCTATTGATGAAAAGATTGATTCTGTTTTCAAAAAAATGAATTCGGACGGCAAATCTTACGTTGTTGATTCAAGGCTTGCATGGCACTTTATGCCGGATTCGTTTAAAGTAAAATTGATTACCGATGAAAACACGGCTGCATTGCGTATTATGAACGATACCACGCGCGCCGGTGAACGTCATTACGAAACGTTGGAAGACGCAAAGCAAGCGATTATCAGCCGCAGACAAAGTGAAGTCAGCCGTTTTTTACATACTTACCACGTGGATATAGAAAACAATAAAATGTTTGATTTAATTTTGGATACTACGTCTTTAACGCCCGAAGAAGTATGTACGCAAATTTTAAACGCATATAATCTCCACATTTAAATTTTGACAGAAAATTAAATTTTTTGACTTTTTAGCCATTAATATTAAACGCGGATTGGATTGATGATCAATCTAAGGTGTCGAAACCTTATATGTCTGAATCTTTTGTAAGACGTTAAATGACATACCTTCTGCTTTTTCGACCGGAGGGCGGTTGAATAAGCTGTTTTCGGTCAATAGAGCGCACGACTTCAGATATAATCGTTTTAAACTTCCACTCGCCTCTTATCAAGGCGAATTTTTAATTTTGGAGTTGGCGATGGCAAATACAAATTTACAACAAGCAAAAAAGAACAAGAATGATGGATTTTATACCCAATTGAGTGATATAGAAAATGAAATGAAGCATTATAAAGATTTCTTTAAGAATAAAGTTGTTTTATGTAATTGTGATGACCCAAGAGTGAGTCATTTCTTTCATTATTTCAGTTATAACTGCCAAATGCTCTGCTCTGCGCAACAAAAAGAAAAGCAATAAAACTTTATAAAAAGCCCACCAAAATGGTGGGCTTTTTAATCAATCGTCTTTTCGAACACCTGCGATTTTTTCAGCCATTGATTGTAAAATCACGTACAACAAAGGCACAAAGAATATCGCAACAAATGCTGAAAAAGCCATTCCTCCGAAAATTGCCGAACCGACTGCACGTCTGGACAAAGCACCCGCACCCGTTGCTATAATCAAAGGCAAAAATCCCATCAATGAAGAAATTGCCGTCATCATAATCGCACGGAAACGTAATTTTCCACCCAATAAAGCGGCTTGTTGAATCGAATCTCCATATTTTTCATGGCGTTCTTTCGAAAATTCCACCAATAAAATGGCATTTTTTGCCGCCAATCCGACCAACACAATTAAGCCGATTTGGGCATATAAGTCATCAAAAATCGGATAAGTTGAATTTTTCGTTTGCAACCAAACAGCTAAAACCGCCCCCAAGAAGCCAACGATAATTGACAACATAACGTTTAAAGGCAATGTCCAGCTTTCATACAAAGCAACCAAGAACAAATAACCGAACAAGAATGCCATAAAGAACACAATAAATGTTTGTCCGCCGGCATCAACTTCTTGCGCTGACGTACCTGTCCATTCGTACTTATAACCGGCAGGCAAAACTTCTTCAGATATTTTAGCCATCGCTTTAATTGCATCGCCGGAACTGTATCCTGCCGCATTTTGACCGATAATCGTCAAAGAACGATAGTTATTATACCGGTTAATTGATGTTGCGCCCGTTGTTGTTTTAATTGAAATTAAAGAACGCAACGGCACCATTTCTCCTTTTGCATTTTTAAGTTCGATTTTAAAGATATCTTCGACTGAAGAACGATCATTTTCTTCACCCTGCATAATAACTTGCCAAGATCTGCCGTATAAGTTAAAGTCGTTAATATAAAAACCGCCCAAAATCGTCTGCATCGTCATAAAAATATCCGATACAGGCACGCCCAATGCATATGCTTTTTCACGATCAACTTCAACACTTAAACGCGTACTGTCGGCCTTGTAATAAGTTGCAACACCGGTTAAAGCCGGCTCTTGTGCAGCACGCGTAATCACTTGTTGCGCTACGGCCACCAAATCTTCCGGAGAAGCACCTTCCGTTGATTGCAAAACATATTCGAAACCATCAGTTGAAGAAGCCCCCATCAAAGCCGGAAAGTTAAACGCTTGAACAATTGCATCATCAACATTCATAAACATTATTTGATTAAACTTACGTACCATCGCAGCAACGACTAAATCATCACGTTGACGTTCTTCGTACGGTTT
>JBJFAP010000055.1:0-3384 GCA_051887975.1 Alphaproteobacteria bacterium
TGCTTCCGCTGTTTGGGTTGCCGGATACTCTTACGGAGCTTTTGTCGGGCTTTCCGTTTTGATGCGCAGACCGGATATAGATGGATTCGTTGCTGTTTCACCTCCGGCCGATTCGTGTGATTTGTCATATCTTACACCATGCCCTGCAAATGGCGTGATTATCCAAGGTGATGCCGATACTATCGTTAAAGAACCTTCTGTCGCTGTTATGGCAGAACGGTTAAATGCGTCAAAACGCGTGCAGGTTGATTATGTCCTGTTAAAGGATGCCGACCACTTGTACACGAACAAGCTCAAACCTTTATATGAGGCGTTGTTATCTCACGTGCCGGAATTATTGACACGTAAGAAAAAGTCCGTTAAGAAAAAGAAGCTTTAAAAAAAGTCGCCATTCCAACATAACAGCAATCCGTACAAGCTGATTGCTGCGAACAAGCCTGCAAAAACATCGTCCAACATTACGCCCCATGCGTTCAAAAGCTTTTTGTCTGCCCAGCCGACAATCCACGGTTTAGAAATGTCAAATAAACGAAACAGGCAAAAACCGACAAAATACATAACAAATGCAAACGTATTCCACTGATCGACTAATAAAGGCGCAACAAACCAAAATGTAAGCATTTGTCCGCAAAATTCATCGATTACGACAAAATAAGGGTCATGCTTTGTGTATTTTAAAACTTCTTTTGTTGCCCAAACTCCGGCAAATAAGCTGACTAAAACTGCCCATAAAACACCGCCTTGTCCTAAAAAATAACATAAAGGAACAGCCGCAAATAACGTGATGAAAGAACCACACGTTCCTGATGCTGTCGGTGAAAAACCAACCCCGAATAAAGAGGCAATGGCAAAACATATTTTCTTTTTCATTTTTAACTCCTTTTATGATTTTATTTTACATAAAAAAAATTAAATGTAAAGCAAAGATATTTTGTTTTTTTTATAAAAGAATAATCCTTTATTAAAAAAAATATTTTCTTTTTGATTTTTTATGCTAAAATGCCCAAAGGAGATATTTTAAATGAAAACAAATTATTCTAAAATAATGCAAGCTCTGTTGTCCGATGTTTTAAAGTCTGCTATCGATGGAAAAGCATTTAAGGCGTGTTGTCAATCATTGGCGGAAAAATTATCACAAATTATACATTCCGACTTTGTTCAGGTGTTCGAATGCGATAAAAAAGGAAAACTTTCCCCAATTGCTTCTTGCGGGGATAATCCAAAAACGGATAAAAAAATCACACTGTTTATTTCAGAATCTTGCAAAACTTGCAACAAAAATCAATTTGTTTTCAATGAAAAAGCTGGGGAAAAATTTATGTCTTTTATCGCATTTGAATGCAAGAAAGACACGCAAATTTTGTTTGCATTTTTAACTGAAAAAACTTTATCTAAAGAAATACAAAAACAATTGGCGGAATTTATGAATAACTTAAAAAAGATTAATCAACTATTTGAAAATAAAGAATTTTTTAATCTTTTGAAAAAACAGATTGTGGCCGATGAAAAACAAACAAGAATTGATTATCTGGCCAATTATGATGTGTTGACAAACTTGCCTAATCGAGCATTGTTTTTGAAAAAATTACATGAAATTCAAAAAAATAAAGCCAAATTTTTTGCTGTCTTATTTATCGATTTAGCAGCTTTCAATCGATTCAACAATACATTGGGACATGACAGTGGCGATGCCATTTTGAAAATGCAAGCGCAACGATTGTTATCTTGCCTGTCGCCAAAAGATTTTCTGGCAAGAATTGAGGGCGATGAATTTGGAATTATTCTGCAAAATATTTCAACCGCAGACTCTTTGCATAAATACGCAAAGCAAATTTTAAAAACTTTAGAAATGCCTTTATTGATAAACGATAAGGAAATTTGCTTAAATTCTTATTTGGGTATTTCCATATATCCGAATGATGCTGACACCGCCGATGATTTGATAAACTTTGCAGATATGGCTTTGTTTGAAGCAAAAAAAATAGGAATAAATCATTACGCTTTTTATTCCGACAGACTTAATTGTGAAGCAAAACAACGAATTGAGTTGGAAAATGATATGCGTAAAGCCATTCAAGAACATCAATTTTTTGTTGAATATCAACCACAGCTTGACATAAAAACTGAACGCATTATCGGATTTGAAGCGCTTGTCCGTTGGAAACATCCTTTAAAAGGCATTATTTCTCCGGTATCATTTATTCCGATTGCAGAAGAAACCGGCTTGATTATTCCATTGACAAATTACATCATGAAAATGGCATTCGAACAATCGGAAAAATGGAATGATTTAAAATTGGGAAAGTTAACGGTCGCTGTCAATTTATCGGCCGCACAATTTGATAATCCGAAAACGATTTTGGCGATTAAAGATTTAATAAAAAATAAACATATCAATCCGAAATATATTGAACTTGAATTGACAGAATCCTTGCTGATGAAACACTTAAATGAAGCATCTGATCTTTTGAAAGAGCTTTCTGATTTGGGTATTCACTTGGCGATGGACGATTTTGGAACGGGTTATTCGTCATTAAGTTATTTAAATCAACTGCCTTTTCATAAATTGAAAATAGACCGTTCTTTTATCGCGCCAATATTAAAAAGTAAGCAGAATAAAGAAATCGTCAAAGCAATTATCAATCTGGGACATACGATTGGGTTGTCTGTTCTTGCGGAAGGGTGCGAAAACAAAAAACAATTTGATGTACTAAAAGCAATGGATTGTGATTCAATACAAGGTTTTTATTTATCAAAATCACTGTCCAGCGAAGATGCAGAGCAGCTTCTTTATAAATACAATCAAAAACAAAAATGAAGAATACATACTTAAATTTTATTTATGCCAATTTGTAAAGTGTGTAAGCTTTTTTAACGGAATTTGTATAAGTCTTTTAAATGTTGTTTGTCGGCTTGGTTTTTGTAAAGTTTCATTGATAAAAGGCAAAAAATCATGATAAAGTGCAACAGGCGGCAAATCAGGAATGTCAATTTGAACGGTTTCTCCTTCCTGAATGTTTTTAAGTGCAGGATCGAAGCAATATCTGTTTAAAAACTTATGAAAAGATTTTTCAATTAAGCATAAGTTAGATAAGGCATTTGAGCCTCCGCCTGAAAGAGGAATGATATGATGAATATCAAAATTTTTTGGCACTTTCCCTCGGCGTGTTTTATCAATGTTAATACGATTTTTTATCCTTTCCAAATAACCGTTATCCAATAAAAAATTCAAAAAATCTTTTGCCGCGTTAATGTGTCTGAATTCTTTACGCATTTCGTGTGTTTTTTGTGTCGATTGTCGTGTAAAAATAACAGTCATTTTCTTCCTTTCAACCCGCCAAAATTAACGGCAGACATTTATCTTTTTCAAATAAGTATAATAAA
>JBJFAP010000056.1:0-3314 GCA_051887975.1 Alphaproteobacteria bacterium
GTCTTGCCCATAATAATCATAATCCGTCTTTTTTGAAAAACTTATTTCTCTCATTTCGGATATGATTTCATCGCGTTCTTTTAGCTGAAGTTGGCATATTTCGACATCATTTAACACATCGTTTGCGATATTTTTATCCAACGCATATTTTATCCCCCATATCGCAATACTTACCAATACCCCGATAATTGCCAACACGCCCAGCATTTCCAACATACTACGTCCCGTCTGCATTATTTTTGTCATTCCAGACTTGTTTCGCATTTTCTTATAACGAGATGCTGAACTAAATTCAACATAAACATATTGACCGGTTTCCATCTTACGTCCTTTCTGTATTCGACAGTATAAAGACTTCTTTTTACTTGTCAATCATTTTTTATAATATATTCTTTTTTTTGTGGATTCTTCGCCAGTGGCTCAGAATGACAATCGTTTTTGGGTGGATTCTTCGCCATCGCTTCAAAATGACTTTTCCGGTATTTTCTTTTTTGCTTGAAATTTAAGAAAAATCATCTATACTTGCCCCAAGAGGATAAATAAATGCACGATATTGATAAAATTCGCAATTTTTCGATTATTGCCCATATTGACCACGGAAAATCCACTCTTGCCGACAGATTGATTGAATACTGCGGTTTGATTTCCAAGCGCGAAATGAAAGAGCAAATTTTGGATAATATGGATATCGAACGTGAACGCGGTATCACAATTAAATCTCAAACCGTTCGGTTAACCTATACCGCAAAGGATGGAAAAACGTATCATTTAAATTTAATTGATACGCCGGGACACGTGGATTTCGGTTATGAAGTCAGCCGTTCCCTTGCTGCCTGCGAAGGGGCATTATTGGTTGTCGATGCTACGCAAGGAGTTGAAGCGCAAACACTTGCGAATGTTTATAAAGCGTTGGATGTTGACAATGAAATTGTACCTGTTTTGAATAAAATCGACTTGCCGTCTGCCGAACCTGAAAAAGTCAAAAAGCAGATTGAAGATGTGATCGGTATTGACGCAACCGATTCGATTTTAATTTCCGCAAAAACAGGATTAGGAACTCAAGATGTTTTGGAAGCCATTGTCAACAGAATGCCAGCACCTTTTGGAAATGAAAATGCACCGCTTAAAGCTTTATTGGTTGACAGTTGGTATGATCCTTATCTGGGCATTGTCATTTTAGCACGTATCAAAGATGGCATACTTAAAAAAGGTATGCAAATCAAAATGATGGGCGCAGGAACGGTTCACACTGTGGACAGAGTGGGTGTCTTTGAACCAAAAATGAAAGATTTGGATGCGCTTTACCCCGGTGAAATAGGCTTTTTTACAGGCAGCATTAAAACAATCGGCGAAACGCATGTCGGCGACACAATCACTTCAGCAAAAGAACCGACAAGCGAGCCCTTAAAAGGTTTTAAGCCATCTGTTCCGGTTGTGTTTTGTTCTTTCTTTCCGTTGGACAGTTCAGATTATGAAAATTTGCGCGATTCTTTGGAAAAATTACAACTCAATGACGCAAGCTTTCAATTTACACCGGAAAAATCGATGGCTTTGGGGCAAGGCTTCCGTTGCGGTTTTTTGGGTCTTTTACATATGGAAATTGTGGAAGAACGCCTTGACAGAGAATTTAATTTGGAACTGATTACGACCGCGCCTTCCGTTGTTTATAAAATTCATAAAACAAACGGTCAAATGATACAACTGCATAACCCCGCCGACATGCCGGATACGACTTTGATTTCTTCCATTGAAGAACCTTGGGTCAAGGCAACCATTATGACTCCGGATGAATATTTGGGATCAATTTTAACTTTGTGTTCTGAACGCAGAGGGGTACAGAAAAATTTAACCTATGTCGGTAATCGCGCCATGGCGGTATATGAAATTCCTTTAAATGAAATTGTTTTCGATTTTTACGACAGATTAAAATCTATTTCCAGCGGATACGCCAGCTTTGATTATGAATTGCTTGGCTATCAGGAAAGTGATTTAGTCAAAGTGTCTGTGCTTGTCAATGCCGAACCGATAGACGCATTGTCTTTTTTGGTACACAGGACACAAGCAGAACGCAGAGGTCGCCAAATTTGTGAACGATTAAAGGATTTAATTCCGCGCCATCAATTTAAAATTCCTATTCAAGCGGCTATCGGTGGAAAAATTATTGCGCGTGAAGACATTTCCGCTTATCGAAAAGATGTAACCGCAAAATGTTATGGCGGCGATATTACGCGTAAACGCAAGCTTTTGGACAAGCAAAAAGAAGGTAAGAAAAGAATGCGCCAGTTCGGAAAAGTTGAAATTCCACAATCTGCTTTTATTGACGCTCTACGAATAGGAGATGATAAGTAATGACAAAAAATTTTACAAGAAAACAAGAAGATTTTATTTGCGAATTATGTGGCGAACACGTCCATGGAAATGGTTATACAAATCACTGTCCAAGGTGTTTGACGTCAAAACATGTGGATATCAATCCGGGGGACAGAGCTTGCGATTGCGGGGGATTGATGATGGCAATCGGTCTGGATAACAAAAACGGAGAACTTGTTTTGGTCCAACGCTGTGAAAAATGCGGTTTTGTTCGCCGAAATAAAATCAGCGATGATGATAACAAAGATGCCATTCACGCTGTTATGAACGGCACTCTTCCCGAATACATCGAAATGATGTTGAAAAACAAAAAATAAGTGTTTTTTATTGTTTTTTAGTATTTTTTGATGTATAATAATATTATATGATGTAAATTGTTATTTTTAAAGGAGAAAAAAAATGAGTAAAGAAGAAGAAAAAATTGAAGCCTTAGTAAAAGATATTAATGACGCGGTCAGCGATTATTTACAAAAAGCAACTTCAGATGAACAAGTTGAATTTTTAGTGGAATATTTACTTATGCGCGGACCTGTTAATGGCGTATATATACCGGAAGAAGAGATTGCGAAAGTTGAAAAGACAGAAAATGTCATTTTTTCAGACAAAGTAAAACAGAAAGTTTTAAAAGAGTATCTCAATCAAAAACAGAGGTAAAAAAATGAGTTCAGGCAATACCATTCAGGCTCTAGATGCGAATGTAGCAAGAGAGATATTTGAAGGTCTTGCCAAGTATAAAGACTGGCGCGATCTTTTAGAAGCTCTTAGTAAATGTAAAGGTAAATATCAACGTGGAGGGAAAGGAGTCGCTTTTGCTAAATCGGTAGCCGATTGTTTAAAAGGTGCTCAAAATCCTTTAATGAATATTGCAAAAACCGAAGGGGGACCAATTGCGTTATGTCCGGACAAGGCAAAAACAAAGTTACGAGTAATAATTGCAAGAGATA